>JAPPNE010000108.1 GCA_028818775.1 Deltaproteobacteria bacterium
CCTCCACTACCCAACTGCGCCGGGTCGTGGTGTTGAAGCCGGCCCGGTTCGCCTCCTCGTCGGACATGTGGACCGTCACCGGCATGTACTTCGCATAGGGCGTCCCCTCCAACGCGGCCCAAGTGGCATCGGACTCGTCGACATGGGTATCGGCATCGATCACGGACATGGCAAAACCTCCTGCACTGGCAGCGCCCGGCCTTGCTTGCGGGCGTCTTCGGATGCGTGCGAAATTTCCCTGTAGACTAGCAGCAAACCTGGTCGGCGGCAATTTGCGGGCATGGTTGAGGGAACGTCCCGGTTCCGCCATACACTCGTCAGCCGGGCGGGCGTGTGAAGCAGTTCCGTGTGCTTGCTGATTGATGCACTCGCCGTCATAGTGACTGCATGGCTGTACAAATCACCATTCGAGGCGTCCCGGAACACGTTCGCGATGAGTTGGCGGTCCGGGCGGCGTCGCGGCGGCAGACCATGCAGGAGTTTCTCCGATGTGAGTTGGAGCGCATCGCATCTCGCCCCGCGCTCGACGCGTGGCTGCGGGGCGTTCGTGAACGCAAGGAAGCGGCGGGTTTGCGCGTGGCAGCCTCCAGCATCCTGCGCGCCCGCGACGCGGATCGGACGTGATCGTCGTGGCGCTGGTGGACTCAGGCCGGGACGGACGGTGGGCGGAGTCCCTCCTGGAAAGTGGCCAAGCGGACGAAGATGCGTGAGCCGTAGTACACTGTGGAGCGGGGATTCGAGCAATGGTTAACCAGAAGACCCTGGACGAACTCGTCAGCCGGATCGTACACGTGGCCCAGCCGGAGAAAATCATTCTCTTTGGCTCGACGGCTCGGGGAGACGCACACCGTCACAGCGACGTTGATTTGCTGGTCATCAAGGCAGGAGCGCACCGGCGCAGTCTGGCGGGTCGGATTTACGAGAACCTTTTCGGTATAGGCGTGGCGGTGGATGTCGTTGTCGTAACGCCCACGGACGTGGAGCGTTACAAGGACAGCCATGCGCTGGTCATCAAGCCCGCGATGCGGGAGGGTCGGGTGGTTTATGAATCCGCCTGAGCGCTTTCCACCTGACGACCCGCGGGAATGGCTGAACCGCGCAAGAAGCAATTTGGCTCGGGCGAAACATCGGATTCCCAATGCCTACCTGGAAGATCTGTGCTTCGACGCACAACAAGCCGCAGAGAAGGCCATCAAGGCAGTGATGATCCTGCGTGGGATAGACTTTCCCTATATTCATGATCTGGCCCATTTGATGACCGTCCTCGAAGCCCGTGGCGAGCACATACCGGACGCGGTGCGCCGCGCCGCAAGACTCACATACTTCGCCGTGGACGCACGGACTGACGGAGTTTTGCGATGACCTCGGTAGCGGGTTGGACTTGGCCTGCTTCGATCTGCCTGGTTCCCAGTGCCAGGATCTTGAGAAGCGCGACGGTTTCCTGCATCCGCTCGTAATGATCTATGGCCTGCGGGACCGCCTTGGCCTCACCGTTTTTGAAGCTCATTCCCCCTCCCCAACCCCCTCCACCGTCTCCTCCATCACCAGGTCCGCCACCGCGCGCAGCGCTTGGGCGTCGGTGTCGCCCTCCAGGCGGCGCAGGCGGAAGAGGTCGATCTGGCGGTCGGCGGCGGCGCCTTCGCGGATGATGTCGAGGGTGTGGCGCACTTCCTGCTCGCAGTCCAGCGAGCGGGCGTCGTCGGCCAGTTCTTCCACCAGTTCGGCGGCGAAGTCCGCGACGTCCTTGCGGCCGCCGTGCTCGGTGTCGCCGTGGAAGCCGAGCACGCCGTAGCGTTGGGCGAGCCAGCGGTTCTCGGCGATGATCTCGGTGGGCGGTTCCTGCGGCAGGGCGCCTTCGCGGTCGAGGCGCGACAGGCGCTGGATGAGACACGCGTACAGGGCGGCGATGCACATGGCGTCGTCGATGCGCGGGCATATGTCGCAGATGCGCAACTCGATGGTGGGGAAGCGCGCGGACGGGCGGATGTCCCACCACAACTCGGTGCCGTCGCCGATGAGCCTCATGCGCTGGTAGTCGGCCACGAGTTGGTCGAATTCCGCCCGGGACCACAGGGGACCGGGCAGGCCGGTGCGCGGCAACGCGCCGAGCAGTGTCAGCCGGTAGGACTTGAACCCGGTCTCCCGCCCGCCGCTGAAGGGCGACGAACCGGAAAGGGCGTGCAGCAGCGGCATGTAGCGCCGCATGGCCGTCATGACGCGGATGCGCGAGTCGGCGTCACCGAAGCTCGCATGGATGTGCATGGCGCTCACCAGGAACCGGCGCGCGTCCTCCTGGAACAGGTTGGCCAGCCGTTGGTACCGTTCCTTGGGGGTGTGCATCTGGGATTCCCACGCCGCGAAGGGGTGGGTCGACGCCGCCATCACCCGGGCGCCGTGCCGGCGCGCGCCCTCGGCCGCGATGGCGCGCGTCTCCTGAAGCGCGCCGCGCAGCTCGGCCACCGACTCGCACACGCGCGTGTTGCATTCGATCTGGGCGCGAATGAACTCGTGGACGAACAAGTGGGGTCCGCGGTTCTTCTCGCACCAGTCGAAGATCCCGGGGTCCGGGTCGGCGATCATGTCCCGGGTTTCCGGGTCGACCAGAAAGAACTCTTCCTCGATGCCGAAAGTGATGTCCATGAGTTCACCCGATTCGGTGCTGGTGACGTTGCCTTCCGTTGCCCGTTCGCTGCCTTCCTTCAACCCATTTTATCACAACCGCGATGCTGCCTGAGTTTCCGGGTTCCCTGCGGCAGTACGGAGTTTATTTTACACGGCTTGCAGGCGGGGGCGCGACCCTGTATAAGGGCGGGTTTACGGTGACGCGATCGATGGCTCCCAAGGCTTTTGCCGACGTCAGCATGATCACGCCCAATCAAACAATCCTTCCCCTTCTCGCCGTGGCGTTCTCCATGACCCTGTTCCACTCCGCCGATGCCCACATGTGCCTGAAGGCCGGAGGCGTCGAGACGGGAACCTTCTGTGAGCACGAAGACGGTGTCCGAGACGGCCACGGCCACGAATCCGAGGGCCACGGCGACGCCGGCCGCATGGTCCACATCCGACGGATGACGTGCAAGGACGGGGCCGTGGCCCGCTGGAAACCCGTGGGCCGTGACGTGGTGACGTTCAAGGTCAACGATCGGGCCGGGGTATCCCTGGAGGTGGCGCTCGCGATACGCCGTGGCGTGCTGCAATGGAACCGGGTGCAGCCTTTCTACGTCATGCAGGAAAGGGCGAGTGAGGAGGCGGACATCACCATCGAGTTGCTCGACGACCTGTTGCCCGGGATCGTGGGCGCCGCCCAGGTCAAATGCCGTAACGCACGGGAGGGGATCCGCAAGGCTTACGTGTACCTGGCGCTCAAGGGGGTGGGCTCCGTGGAGGCCCAGAACATGACCGCCCACGAGATCGGCCACGCCATGGGATTGGGCCATTCGGATCACAGCCACGACCTCATGGACGCCAAGCTGGCGGAGAAGAACATCGACGAGCGCATGATCTGTCCCAGCAACCTGAACCGCGCGGGATTGATCGCCGGCATGCACTCCTATTCCATTCCCGAGGATGAGTGGAGCGAAATGGAATGCTGGGGGCGGACTTCGGGATGAGCACCGTCGACCGGCAAGAGCGGCGGGGTTGCGGCGCCGAAGACCGGTGACGCGGTGATGATCTCCGAATGGACGATCCCGTCCGCGCTGGCCGACTTCCATGACATCGAGAATACGCTCAGGGGCAGGCGCGCGGCGGTGTTCCTCGACTACGACGGGACCCTGACACCCATCGTCGACACCCCCGAGCAGGCCGTGCTCTCCGACGAGATGCGCGCGGTGGTGCGGCGGCTGGGCGACCGTTGCGTGACCGCCATCGTCAGCGGGCGCGCGCGCAAGGACGTGCAGGCGCACGTCCGCCTCGACAACCTCTTCTACGCCGGGACACATGGATTCGAGATCGTCGGTCCCGAGGGCTCCGGCATCCACCACGAGGTGGGGCAGGAGTTTCTCCCGGCCATGGAGGAACTGCATCAGCGGCTGCGCCGCGCCCTCGGGAATACCTCCGGTCTCTTGCTGGAAACCAAGGGCTACTCCCTGGCGGTGCACTACCGGCTCGTGCAGGAGTCCGCGGTGGCAGGCGTGGAGTCCGTGGTGGACGGGTTGATGCCGGACTACCCCACGCTGCGCAAGACCCACGGCAAGAAGGTCTTCGAGATCCGTCCGCGGTTCGACTGGAACAAGGGCAAGGCGGTCCAGTGGATCCTGGAGGCTCTCGACCTCGACCACGCGGACGTGGTGCCGTTCTACCTGGGCGACGACACCACCGACGAGGACGCCTTCGAGGCGGTGGACGGCAGGGGCGTCGGGATTCTCGTGGCCGACGAGGCCCGTCCGACGGCGGCGCGGTACCGGCTGGAGGAAACTGCCGAGGTGGCGCGTTTCCTCCAGTGTCTGGTACGTGTTCTGCATGAGTCCACGTAACGCCCCCGCGACAAGCTGATGGAGGACCGGCGCCAAGAGTTCTGGAGCCGCCTCCGTGCCGGGGGCATCCCCGGCGTTCCGGATGAGTTCTCGGTCACGTTCGCCCATCAGGTGATCCCGGCCGCCGTGCTGGACGAGATCGACGCGTTCATCCGCGTCTTCGAGGACGTCACCACCCGGCCGGTGTGGCAGGAGGCCGTGGTCGGATCGTCGGGCCAGAGCGTGCCGGCGCACCGGCCGGAGGTGTGCTTCTTCAGCGCCTGGGACTTCCATCTGCCTCCACAGGGCCCGTGGCAGGTCATCGAGTTCAACGACAACGGCTCCGGGCTTCTCTTCGCCGGCCTCATCAACGAATGCTACCATGCGCTCCTGGAGCCGGACCGCGGGGCCATCGTCGAAGCGCCGCCGTCGGCCGCCGAACTGGGGCAGCACATCATCCGCATGGTGCGGCGGGAGGCCGAGGGTTTCTTCGGCACCATGCCCGACGGCCTCTTCCTCATCCTGGACGAGCCCGCGGCCCTGGAACGGGGCAAGTTCCAGCGCGAGATGGAGATGCTGCGGGAGCTGTTCCGCGAGGAGGGCTGGCGCGCGGAAGTGGCCTCCACGGCGGAACTCGACTGGGACGGGACGCGGCTGCGGCACCGCGGCGAGCCGGTGTCGTTCATCGTCAACCGTTCCACGGACTTCTACCTGGAGAAGGACGTGACGCGCGCGTTGCGCGCCGCGTTCCTGGGAGGCGGCGTCTACGTCGCGCCCAGTCCTTTCACCTACGCCACGCGCAGCGACAAGCGGCTGCTGGAGTTCCTTTCCTTGCCGCAATGGGACGGTGACCTCGGCATCGAGGCCGGCGAGCGCACGGTCCTGAGCCGGCACATCCCCGAGACCCACCTGCTCCGGCCAGACAACCTCGACAGCCTCGCCGCGGACCGGGACCGGTTCGTCTTCAAGCCCATCCGCAGCCACGCGAGCCGGGGCTTTCTGCCCAGCGCGCGCGTGGGCCGCTCGCGCCTGCAACGGCTGGTGCGGCGCGGCGAGGGCTACGTCGCCCAGCGCAAGGTGGGACGGCCGCGCATCCCTCTCGGCGGCGACGGACACGTGTGGGCCGACCTGCGCGTGTGGGGCTACCGTGGCGAGCGCGTGCTCCTGTCCGGGCGCACATCCATCGACGAAAACTCGCTGGACCTGAGGCCGCCAGCAGGGTGGCTCCCCACCTTCGCCGCCAAGCCAAGTTGAGGAGTTGACCGCCCCGGCGGCGTGGTCTACCTATGGACGAGTTCCGGGAGCGCGGAACGCGGCCCGCACCCGTCATTCCCACCCTCCTATCCGTCATTCCCGCGAAAGCGGGAATCCAGGGGTTGGGGGGCGAGCCTTGACGCCGACGCGGACAATCGTAACCAACGGAGGAAGCGAACATGATCGAAGTCAACGGACTCACGGGCGGAGAAGCCTTTCTGCGCGTTCTGTCGGGCATGGGCGTGGAGCGCATCTTCGCCTCGCCGGGCTCGGAGTGGTCGCCGGTATGGGAGGCACTGGCCAAGCCGGACGAGAGCATGCCGGTGTACCTGAGTTCGCGCCACGAAGAGATCGCGCTGGCCATGGCCAGCGGCTACGCCAAGGCCACCGGCAAGCTGCCCGGCGTCATGATCCACACCACCGTCGGCGCGCTGCACGGCTCCATGGCCCTGCGCGGCGCGCTCCACGAGCAGGTGCCCATGGTGGTCTTCACCGGCGAGTCCATCGCCTTCGGCGAGGACGACGGCCCCGATCCCGGCGGCCAGTGGATGCGCTTTCTCTCGGACGTGGGCGGCCCGGCGCGGCTGGTGGACCGGTGCGTGAAGTGGAGCTTCGGGGTCAACGACAAGAACATCCTGGTGTCCACCATCCAGCGCGCCTGTCAGATGGCCATGAGCTCGCCGCGCGGACCGGTGTTCGTGTCGCTGCCCATGGAGTACCTGTTCGACAAGGTCACGCGGGAGGCGCCCCTCAAGGTGTCCATGCCCACCATGCCGAGCCCCGACCCCGAGGGGATCGCGGAGTTGGCGGGTCTGCTGCGCACGGCGCGGAACCCCGTCATCGTGAGCGAGAACGCGGGCAAGAACACGGCCATCGTGGAGCGCATGGTAGAGTTGGCGGAACTGCTCAGCGCCCCTGTGGTGGAGACCCGCAGCAGCGGCTACTTCAACTTCCCGCGGAACCACGAGCTGCACGCCGGCTTCGACCCCGGCGAGTACATGGCAGATGCCGACGTGGTCTGCCTCATCGGCGCCACCCAGCCGTGGCATCCGGCATCGGCGTCCATCGCCCAGGGCGCCAAGGTGGTGGCCCTGGACGAGGAGCCGCTGCACATGAACCTGCCCTACTGGGGCGTGCAGGTGGACCTGAGCATCGCGGGCGAGCTGGAGGCGTCCCTGGGCGCGCTGGTGGAGCGGCTCGGCCAGGACGGGGTCGACGGCGGCGCCGCGGCGACGGAACGACGCGCGAAGCTGCGCGAGCAGGGCGCGGCGCGCCGGGCCGCGTGGGCCGAGCATGCCCGGAGCCTGGAATCCAAGGAGCCCATGGACACCGACTGGGTCATGTACCAGCTCAACCAGGTGCTGCCCGAGGACGTCTACCTGGTGGAGGAGACCATCACCCACCGCATGGCCCTGCACCAGTACCTGGACCGGGTCAAGCCCGGCAACTTCTTCAGCGGCTGCATCGGCGGCCTGGGCACGGGTCTCGGCACCGCCCTGGGCGTCAAGGCCGCGCAGCCGGACCGTCCCGTGGTGCTGGTCATCGGCGACGGCTCCTTCAACTACAACCCGGGCATCGCGGGCTTCGGCTTCGCCCAGGAATTCCGCATGCCGATCCTCATCGTGCTCATGAACAACCACGGCTACAAGTCCATGAAGCGCGGCGTGCCGGCGTACTACCCCGAGGGCTGGGCGGTGCGCACCAACCAGTTCGTCGGCACCTCCATCGCGCCGGCGCCGGACTATCCGGCCATCGCCCGGGCCTTCGACGGATTCGGCGAGCGCGTGCAGAATCCGGCCGAGGTCAAGGGGGCTCTGGAGCGGGGCCTCCAGGCCGCCCGCGAAGGACGGCTCGCACTGGTGGACCTCTGGCTGGAGCCGGTCAACGAATAGCAACCCGTCGGATGACGCTTCGCTAATCCGACCTGCGGCTTCAACGGGTCGGGACGGCGGACTCCATGGCAGGTCGGGTTAGCCGAAGGCGTCACCCGACACCCCTGAGACTGAGAGGACGGCAGCCCCATGAAGATTCTGCGCTTCAACGACGATCGCATCGGCGTCCTCAAGAACGGCGCCAACGTGGTGGACGTGAGCGGCATCATCCAGCACCGCGTGGAGAAGGGTCCGCAGCGGGTGATGGAGGAGGTGATCGCCAACTTCGACGACTACCGTAAGGAGTTTGAGCGGTTGCTGCGCGAGGGGTCCGGTTTCCCGTTGAGCGTGGTCAAGCTGCTGGCGCCCATCCCGAGACCGAGTAAGTGCCTCGCCGCGTTCGTCAACTATCTGGATTCCCCCGAGCGCACGCCCGAGAGCCTCCCCATCGAGTTCTTCTACAAGGCGCCCGAGCTGCTGGGGCCGGAAGGAGCGGTGGAGTTGCCCGACATTCCGGCGGTGGTGGTGACCCAGCCCGAGGCCGAGCTGGCCTTCGTCATGGGGCCGTGCGGCCGGGACGTCTCCGAGGCCGACGCCATGGACGCCGTCTTCGGCTACGTGCCGTTCTTCGACATCTCCAACCGGGGAATGGTGCGCAGGACCCAGTTCCTCCCCAAGGGGCAGAGCACGCACAGCCCCTGCGGCCCCTGGATCACCACCGCCGACGAGGTCCCCGATCCCCACGACCTCACCGTCAAGTCCTGGGTGGGCGGCGAGGCCCGGCAGGACTACAACACCCGCCACATGGCCCACAAGATCCCGGAGCTGGTCTCGTGGCTGTCGCGCTTCGTGCAGCTCCAGCCCGGCGACGTCATCGCCACCGGCACCTACCACGTGGGCCTCGGCCCCATGAACAACGGCGACACCCTGGAGATCGACATCGAGAAGCTCGGCAAGGCACGCTTCACCGTCCGCGCCGACGGCCCGCGCAAGGACACCGAGTGGATGCCGGGCAAGTCGCAGCCGCCCGCCGGGGGCGGGATGTCGAGGGTGTAAGGGCGCCGGACTAGCGTCTTCCCTTCCGGGGCCACTGCTGAGCCGCTGGCAGGCCTTCCTGGCTAGTTCCGTTTCAGTTCCGCCAACTCGTCCCGCAACGCGCGTATCTCGGCCTGCAGGTCCGTCAGGGTCGGTTCGGAGCCGGATGCCGTGGATGGCTTGCTTGCGTCCTCTCCATGGCCGTGGGTCTGCATCGCGTCGACGATGATGCCGATGAACAGGTTCAGGACGGCGAACGACGTGATCAGGATGAACGGCACAAAGAAGAGCCAGGCATACGGGAACACCTGCATCACCGGCCGCACGATACCCATGGACCAGCTCTCCAGGGTCATGATCTGGAACAGTGTATAGGCCGAGCTGCCGATGTTTCCGAACCAGTCCGGGAAGCGGTCGGCGAACAGGTTGGTGGCCATCACCGAGAACACGAAGTAGATCACCAGGAGCAACATCACCACCGAGCCCATGCCCGGCACCGCGTGCAGCAGCGCGCCGACAACGCGGCGCATGGCGGGCACGGTGGATATCAGCCGGAAGACACGAAGGATCCGCAAAGCCCGCATCACAGAGAGAAACTCGGTGGCCGGGATCAGCGCGATGGCCACCACGATGGTGTCGAAGTGGTTCCAGGCGTCGCGAACGAAATCGCGGCGCTGTCCCACCACCTTGAGCAGGATCTCCACCACGAAGATCGCCAGGATCACCCGGTCGGCGAGCTTGAGGAAGCTACCGGCCGCCGCCATGGCCGCCGGACTGGTCTCCAGCGCCAGCACCAGGGCGTTCAGCACGATCAGGATCGTGATCCACTGTTGCGTGGCGCGGTGCTCGACAAATGAGCGGATACGGTCCAAGAGAGTTCGGTCACGGAGGGTTACAGATTCGCCCATCACTCATTCCCGGTTCGGTGCGGGAGTGAACCACAGGAAGCGTGAGGTGACAAGGCGATGGGCGCGGCTCAGGTATCCACCGGCTCGAACACCAGTTCCGGCACCACCACCTCCCATGTGTCGCATTTGGCGGCGTCGCGGTAGCTGGGCTCGGACGCCTCACGGCTCCACGCGATGATCGCCAGCACAGAGGCGGACCGGCAACGCATGCCAGGCGGCGGCTCGAAGCTCGCGGCGAGGCGCCCTACGGTCGTACCGGCGGAGTCCTGCAGTTCCCACCGGCCTCCGTTCACCACCCGTGTTTCCAGCGCGGTGCCGGGCGCCAGCGCGGCGATGGCCCGGTGCGTCATGTGGCGGGCGGCATGGCGCCCGGCGAACCCCAGGTCCACGTCACGGAGAGTGGGCTGGACGTGGCGGTATCGTAGCGAGGGTTGGCAGGAGGGAAGTTCGAGCGGGTCCCGGCGGAGTACGGAGGGACGCGTGAGCAACCCGTCCTGTAGCGGCTGAGCTCCTTCGAAACTCGCGAGCGCAAGGGTCTCCCGCGCCCGCGTCATGGCCACATAGAGGAGCCGCCGCGGCGCGTCGGGGTCGTCGTTGCGTGCCACGCGTTCCCATCCCCCGTCCAACACGGCGACGTGATCGAATTCCAGCCCCTTGGCGCGGTGGGCGGTGAGCAGAAGGAGGCCGCGCTGCCGCCGACGTATCTCACGGCCCCACTCGGCGAACCATTCGATGACGTGGTCTACGGAGGTTTCGCCGCCGCCGGTTTCCAGCGCGTGCTCGTCGATGGCTTGCCGAAGCAGATCCTGCCAAGGGCCGGCCGGGCACGCTTCCACCGCACCGCGCAGTGCTGCGCCGTCCACGAGCCCGGAGTCGCGACCTCGCAGCCATTCGACGAGGTTCCGGGTTTCGCGCAGACGCCAGAAGCCGGGAATCTCCTCGTTGCCCATCTGAACCGGGATTTCGTTGGCCTCGCAGAACGCGCGCACCGGGACCAGATAGCTCCATTCGCGTGCGATCACGGCACAGCGAGCCCAATCCCAGTCGGGTGACCGGGTCGACAGCCGCTGCAACTCCGCCATGACGATCCTCGCCTGCGCCACCGGGTCCCGCGGCGTAGACAGGATTTCAACCCGTCCCCGTCCCACGGGATCCAACTCCTGCCAAGTCCCGCCCGGCGCCTCCTTGGCCCGTGCCGCGTTGATGCGAATGGGATACTCTTCCTTCATCCGATCCCGCGCCGGCCCGATGACGGTGTTGGCCGCGTCGATGATATGGGCGGTGGAGCGGTAGTTCTCGATGAGGTGTACGGGCCGCGGCCCGTAGTCCTCCTGGAAGCGACGGATATACTCCACCGAGGCGCCGTTGAAAGCGTAGATGTTCTGGTCGTCGTCGCCCACCGCGAATACGGTGAGCTTGCCGGCTTCGTCGTCGAGCGTCCGCCCGGCGAGCGCCGAGATCAATTCGTACTGGTCCGCGGCGATGTCCTGATACTCGTCCACCAGGATCCAACGGAAACCAGCCAAAAGACGCGTCCTCTGCTCGTCGGCATCCTCCGGCGCAAGCCCTTGTCCGCGCAGCAGGTCGATGGCCCTTTGCAGCACGTCCCGGAACATATCGTCGTCCGGGCGTTCCTCGCGCCCGGTAAAACTCGCTCCGGCGAGTCGCATGGCCAGGGCATGGCAAGTCATCACGGTCACGCCGCGCGCGTCATCGCCGATCAGCTCCCCGAGGCGGCGGCGGATGTCCACGGCCGCATGCCGGTTGTAGGCCAGCGCCAGGATGCCGCGGGCGTTCTCGCGCCGGGCGCGGATGAGATAGGCGATGCGGTGGACCAGCACACGGGTCTTGCCGGAGCCCGGGCCTGCCAACACCAGCACGTTGGTCTGCTCGCGGTCGTCGGCGACGATGCGCTGCTGCACGGGGTGCTTGAGTTCCTCCACGATAGCCGTCCACGACTCGGGCGTGGTCTGTCTCCCGATCTCGCGGGTGCGTCCGGGCAGCCAGCGTTCGAGGAACGCATCCTGCTTCAGCGCGAAGTAGTCCAGCGCCATCCGGGTCGCATCGGCCACGGCTTTCAGGCCGCGCTCGGCGAACTCCACCATCACGTGGATCTGCATCACCTGTCCGCGGTAGTGAAACGCCAGGGGTGTGAAGTCGGCGTTGGCGAAGCCCCGCCGCTCTTGTTGCAGGTGGATCGTCATGGCAGGCCGGAACACCGTCAACCCCTTGTTGAGACGGATGACCTCCAGCTCGTGCAGCCACAGCAGGGCGCGGTCCAGCAGCCTTGCCGGGTAGCGGATTCTGCTCTTGATCTCCAGGTCGGATACCAGGGCATGGGTGAGCCGGCCCAGGGTGGTCTCCGCCAGCAGGTCCGTGCCGCGGGCGCCTGGCGGCAGGCATTCCAGCAGGTGCTGGAGCAGGAGCCTGGCTCCGTCGCGCCGTATGCGCGCGGTCTCCTCCACTGCTTCCCATTCGCGGTGCAGCGTCACCCGCACGATCTCCGCGTCGAGCTTGCGCGCGGCGAGGCTGCCGGCGGCGCCGTCCTCGCCACGGCCGTCGTAGGCGATGCCCCGGAGGATGCGCCACAGCCGTTCCGGCAGGGGGTCGGTCAGGCCCTCGTCCCGCAGCACCTGGGAGGCCACACGCAGGTGCAGCGACGAGGTGTCGCCCTTGCCCAGGTCCGGCGCCGCGTCGCGCATGTGCCGGATCAGCGCGGTCTCCAGTTCGGTCGCCGCCTCCAGACGCTTCAGGGAAGAGTGTTCCACGCCCGCGTGAACGAACGCGGTCAAGGCCGTGTCGTTGCTGGCGATGTCCAGCCGTTCCAGGTCGTAGAGGGCGTGGCGCACGCCCTCGGGGCTCAGGCCGGACACGCCCATCAGTTCGTCGGTGGAGAGGCCGTCGTCCGGCCTGGCGTCGATCAACGCCGCGGCCACGCGTTCCAACTGGTCGCGATAAGCCGCCGTGACGGGCGCTCGCTGAAGACGTTCGCGCACCTCCTCCGCCGACCGCACGCGCAGTGACGAGGGGAACACCTGCACGCGGTTCTCTTCCCGCGTGAGCAACTGCGCCTCTTCCAGCCACGCGACCGCGGTGCGCACGCGGGTGTCGTCGGTGGCGGAGTCGCGCTCGAACACCTGCTCCTCGTCCTCGCCGAGGATCTCTCCGGCGGTGGCCACCACCTCGCCGCGCATGCGCTTCTTCCGGTCCAGGTTGCGCAGCGCCCGCAGGATGCCGTGGATCTCCGCTCGCGTCAGCCGCGAGCGCGCCGACATGCCGAACTGCCGCTCCACGTCCTCGGCCGAGTACAGCAGCACGCAGCGCGCCTCGGCCCGGTCGCGGCCGGCGCGGCCCGCCTCCTGGAGATAGTTCTCCAGCGACCCCGGGATGTCGGCGTGTATCACCAGCCGCACGTCGGGCTTGTCGATGCCCATGCCGAAGGCGTTGGTGGCGGCGATGGCGTTCAGTTCGCCGCCGATGAAGCGCCGCTGCACGTCCTTCTTGGTCTCCGGCGAGAGCCCCGCGTGGAAATGGTCCGCGGCCACGCCCTTGAGTTGCAGAAACTCCGCTACCTCTTCGCTCTGGCGGCGCGTGGCGCAGTAGATGATGGCGCCGCCGGGCGCTCCCGCCGGCAGGTGCGAGGTCAACACTTGGTGGATGTCGGCGAACTTCGCGCCGCCGGAGGTGGGCATGACCTCGAAGGTCAGGTTGGAGCGCTCGACGCCCCCGTTGATGACCGCCAGCTCGATGCCGAGCCGGTCGCGGAAGTGTCGCGTGATGTCGTTCACTACGTCCGGCTTGGCCGTGGCCGTGAGACACAGCACCGGCGGCGGCTCGCCGTCGGCTCTCTCCCGGATGAACCGGCCCACGTAGAGGTAGTCGGGGCGGAAGTCGTGCCCCCAGCGCGACAGGCAGTGGGCCTCGTCCAGCACCCAGGCGCCTATCTCCCGCTGGCCGAGGGCGCGGCGCAGGGAAGGCGCCCGGAGCTGTTCGGGCGAGCAGAGCAGGATGCCCGCGTCTCCGAGCCGCACCCGGTCCAGGGCGTCGGCGCGCTCGGGCATGGACAAGAGCCCGTTCACGGCTACGCAACAGGCAATGCCGCGTGCCTCCAGTCCGGCCACCTGGTCCGCCATGAGCGCCACCAGGGGCGAGATCACCACCGTCAGCGCGCCGGTCTTGTCGTAGCGCGACAACGCCGGGATCTGGTAGCACAGCGACTTGCCCGTGCCCGTGGGCAGGATCCCGAGCACGTGCCGGCCGGTCATGGACGCCTCGACGATGGTGCGCTGCATCGGCCGTCCGTCGTCGTCCACAGGCTCGGGCCGGAAGTCGTTGAAGCCGAACCAGCGCTTGAGCTCCTTGCGCGGGTCGTGGCGTTCCCGGCACCAGCCGCAGTCAGGCTCCGCGCAGGCCATGTCCCGCAGCCGCCGCACCAGCCGGCCCGCCTCCGGGAACTGGTGGCGCACCCAGGGAGGCATGACCGAATTGCCGCCGGCCACCGAAAGCCACGCCAGCGCATACGCCAGGGACCAGCGGGAGCGGGCCGTCGCCGCCGGCTCCTTGGCTTGGGCCGGTCCGTCCGCCTGCGCCGCCACCACCTCGGCCGCCTGGACGGCGCAGCCGGCGCCTTCAAGCCGCCTCCGGATGGCGGCGCGCGCTGCGGCATCCGACGGGCGGCCCGCGCCGCCGCGGAGATCGGAGAAAACCGCGTCCAGCGTGCGATCCGCGCCCTTCGGAGAGGGCATGACCAGCCAGTGCCACGCCGTCAGGAGATCGGCGTCCGCTTCCTTGAGTGCCCTTCGTTGGTCCCCGAACACCCCAAGCGCCAGGCGGGCGTCCAACTCGGGATCGTTCACCTGCCGGCGCCGCAGCCCGCCGTCCTGGTAGTGCTTGACGAGGTGGTGATAGGGGTTCCGCGGGAAGGCTAGAGGGTTCAGGCGTAACGTGTCCACTACCGGCAGCCGAAGGAGCCGCAGGTCGGGCTTCGCGGCCCGCAGGTGGGACAGGTCGAAGGCGATCAGGTTATGTCCGAGAAGGAAAGAGGCGCCGTCGGCAAATGCATCGAGTCTGTCGAGGGCCAGGTTCAGGTCGCCGCCGGAATAGGTCAGAGGGCGTCCGGTATCCTCGCGCACGGCACCGAAAGCGTGAATCGTCTCATCGTTCTTACCGACCTCCAGATCCAGCGCGAGGCAGCCCGAGAGGATAGGATCGCGTTCCCCGGTTCCCAACCGTACCTCCTCGAATGCGTCATTCCCACGGAACAGGCCGTGTCAAACTCCCTACGCAAACATGTCACAATACGTCATTCCCGCGGAAGCGGGAATCCAGGGGCTGTGGTGGGGCTTTACATACCGGCTTATGAATACGCGAGGACACTTGGGTTGAACTAGAAACTCAACGAGATGTCCCGGTGGTGCGACAGGCAGGCGGCCACTTCCTTGGCCGTCGAGGTCGGCAGGCGTTCGAGCTGGCGGATGCCTATGGTTTCGCGCAGGGCGTCCTCGTAGGCGGCCAGACCGGGGTCCAGGTCACGGGCGGCGCGGGAGCGCCATTGCAGCTCCCGCTCCAACTCGGCCACCGCATCCCCCAGCCGCTTCTCGGCGCGTTGCCGGCCGGAGGCGCCGCGCCTCGCGTCCGAGCGCGCCTTCGAGAGGTTTTCCCGCAAGTCGTGGGTTCCGGGAACGGCGCGGAGTGCCCGCTCGGCGTCGCGGATCGCGGCGCCCGCCTGTTGAGGCGGTTGCGTGCTCAATATCTCCGGCAAGGCCTTGATCTTCGCGCCGGCTGCTTCCAGGGCCGGAACCTTGGCGAGCGTCTCGCGCACCGTTCGAACCGACGAGGCGGCATCGTCGACATTGCGCCGGTAGTCGCGGCGGGCGGTGTTTTCCTTCTTCTCCAGTGCTAGGTAGCGCTTGCGCAGCTCCTTCTCTCCCTCCGGGCGCGTCGCCTCCACCTGTTCCCTTCGCTTCGTCAGCTCCTCGACCTCGTGGCGCAACTCCGCTACCACCTCGGCGTCGGCATTCCGTCCCATCCGCCGGATGGTGGTCCGGATCTCGCGGATCTCCCGGTCGATGCGCCGCTCGTCCGCGTTGATCCTCCGGACCACGGCATGGGTGGACTTGTAGGTCTCCCCGAACGCCTTTCGTTCCGCGTCGGTACGGCGGACCTCGGAAACCAGGTCGAAGGTGCGCGCGGCCTTTTCCATGCCGCCCGTCAGGCTCTTGCGCACTTTCTCCGGGAGATAGCTCGTATCGAGGCCTTGAGCGGTCCGTATGCTTGCCCGGATGGTCTCGGCGTCGCGATCGTACTGCTCGAACAGGTACTGTTCCAGGCAGCGCTGGAGGCGCGGGTTCCGCGGCGGCGGCGCGGTCTCCCCGGTGAGCGACGTGCGTGCCGGCAGGTAGTTCACGAGGGGAGGATAGAACCCGACGATGCCCAGGGCCACGAGCTGCAGCGCGATGAACGCCACCACGCCCCGGTAGATGTCCGTGGTCAGCACCGAGGGCGGGGCGACGCCGCGCAGGTAGAACAGGGCGAAGCCGAACGGCGGCGTCAGGAAGGAGGTCTGCATGTTGACGCCGATCATGACGCCGAGCCACACCGCGGTGATGTTGGCGGAGGGATCCGACAGCAGGATGGGCGCCACGATGGGCACCACCACCACCGCGATCTCGATGAAGTCGAGGAAGAAGCCGAGGATGAAGATCACCGCCATGACCACCACGAACTGGGTCCAGAAACCGCCCGGCAGGGTGGTCAGGAACTCCTTCACCAGCTCCTCGCCGCCGAAGCCTCGGAACGCCGCCGTGAGCATGGCCGCGCCCAGCAGGATGATGAAGACCATGGCCGTGGTCTTGGCGGTCTCCACCATGACGCCCGCGAGCATCCGTTCCGTGCGGTAGGCGCGCCAGCCGCTCCACACCACCGCCACCAGCAGTCCGGTCACCGCGATGGCGGCGGCGATGACGCCAGCCGCCTCGTAGGCGCCGTGGACGGTGCGTATGTTCAGGTCGACGGTCGCCAGCAGGACGAACAGCGCGATCAGGGAGACGCCCGCGATGATGGCAGGCGTGAAGGACCCGCGCTGTCCTTCGGTCAGCCGGTATCCGGCCATGATGGTGGCGCCGACGGCGCCGATGGCGCCGGCCTGGTTGACCGTGGCGATGCCGGCGATGATCGACCCGAGCACTGCCAGGATCAGCGCCAGGGGCGGCACCAGCGCCAGCACCACCTTGAGGGCGAACTCGCGATCGAAGCGCCCCTCCATGGGGATGGCCGGCGCGCTGCCGGGCCGGATGAGCGCCACCGCCAGGATATAGATGACGTACAGGCCCACCAGCACCAGCCCGGGCACGATGGCGCCCAGGAACATGTCGCCGGCGCTGGCCGAGGTGATGTCGAACTCCGTGGGCATGACGAAGTTGCCGGTGGCGGCCTTGTAGTCCACCTGCCGCAACGTGCTCGCCTGGTCGGTGGCGTTGGAGAGCTGGTCGGCCAGGATGATCAGCACGACCGAGGGCGGGATGATCTGGCCCAGGGTCCCGGCCGCGGAGATGGTCCCGGTGGCGAGCTGCCGCGAGTAGCCGTTGCGCAGCATGGCGGGCAGCGAGATCAGGCCCATGGCCACCACGGTGGCGCCGAGAATGCCGGTGGTGGCGGCGAGCAGGGCCCCCACCAGCACCACCGAGATGCCGAGACCGCCCGGCACCGGCCCGAACAGGCGCGCCATGGTCACCAGCAGGTCCTCGGCGATCTTGGAGCGCTGCAGCATGATGCCCATGAACACGAACAGCGGCACGGCGATGATGGTGTCGCGTTCGACCTCCCAGTAGACCCCGCGGAAGTTGGTGACGCCGGCGGTGAGCCACTGGACGGGGCCGTCCTGGGCGAAGAAGGAGTGGGTGTCGCCGGTGAAGACGTAGCCGGCCACCGCGGCCAGCCCGATGGTCAGGATGGCCGAGCCGGGGAGCGCGAACGCCACCGGGAAACCCGATGCCAGGGCCGCGGCCATGGCCAGGATCAGCAGTGCGAGGAAGAACAGTTCCACGTCAGGACGGCTCGGGTGTTGGATGACTTGCGGCTTGGCCGCGCAGGACGGCCATGGCGTCCAGGAAGTACGCCAGGAACTGCGTCATCATGGAGACGGCGTAGACGGCGAGGAACCCCGCCATCAGGTACTTGACGTAGAGGCCGAAGCCGCTCTGCGACGTCTCGAAGTAGAGCAGCGGGCTGTTGATGACCGACGCCTTGCCCGACATGCCCACGGCAAGGATGGTCCAGCACAGCGGCACGCCCAGGACCATGGAGCCCCACGCGTTGACCAGGGCCTTGCGCCGTTCGCTGAAGTGGGTGAACAGGACATCCACGCGCACGTGGCCCCCCGCGACGAGCGTGTGGGCGCTGGCGAACAGGAACAGCGCGGCATACCAGAAACGTACCAGGTCGCCCATGAAGGCCTGCTCGTAGGAGAAGATGAAGCGCGCGATGACGATCTGGAACTCGGCCACCACCACCAGCAGCGAAAGCCAGATGAAGTCGAGCCCCCGCTTGAAGCACGCGATCACCGCCGCGATGAGTATCAGGGGGAGATGCACGTAGGTGCCGCGTAAGCGGGAGATGCCCAGTTGCTGTGCCAGCGTGTCGCCGAAAACCGCGGGCAACAGTCCTTCCACGCGCAGGAAGGAAATGATGCCGTCGACGATGCCGATCAGGAACGTTGCCCAGAACGCCGTGCCGATGATATAGGCGGTGACCGCGCTGAGCAGCGCGGCGTCCGAGGCGAAGGGCCGGTCGCGCGTCCTGAGCGCGAGGACGATGACGGCGACTACCGTGAGGACATAGCTGGCGAGCTGCAGCCATGCCTGGAGCGCCGCCGTTCCGCGCAACGGTCCGCCCATGAAGACGCGCCCCGCGCCGGGCCAGCCCTGCCAGAAGTCGAGGTAGTTGTTGAAGAGGTAAACAAAGGTCGTCGCGGCCAGCGACAGCGCCAACGCGCGATAGAGCGCATTCGCCGTGCCGGGTCGGTTGCCGTCCGCGTCCGACCGAGCCCTTGCCACCGTGGAGAAACCTGGTGCGAACCGGGAGCCCGTCGCGACGATCAGACAAGCTCCCGGACTACGGGCCGGTCCCCGCGCACGGTGCCGGCCCGCAGTTCCATGTGTTTAGCCGGACATGCCCAGCACGCGGTTGCGCTGTGCCACGTATGCCTGGTCGGAGACGTTCGACCAGCCGCCGATTTCCTCGCGCGCCTTGACGAAGCTCTCGTGGATGCGCCGGGCAAGGGCGCTGTGCCCCACTACCCCGGCAAAGACTTCCTCGGCCGCCTTGCCGAACGAGTCGTAGATGTCGTCGTTGAACCTGCGCAACTGGACTCCCTGGTCGCGCCTCAGCCGGGCCAGCGCGGCGCCGTTCTTGGCGTTGTACTCGGACATCATCACGTCGTTCTCCATGCCGGCCGCGGCCTCGATCAACGTCTGATCCGACTTCGACAACGACTCCCAGAACTTCTTGTTGAAGCCCGCCGACAACATCGAGCCGGGCTCGTGCATGCCGGGATAGTAGTAGTACTTGGCGGCCTCGTAGAACTTCA
Source organism: Deltaproteobacteria bacterium (assembly GCA_028818775.1). NCBI lineage: Bacteria > Pseudomonadati > Myxococcota > Myxococcia > Deltaproteobacteria bacterium. Next base: position 19,109 of record JAPPNE010000108.1, read on the forward strand.
TGACCTCGTCGTTCCAGGGTCCCACCCATTCGGTGGCGTCGATGGCGCCCGAGACCAGGTTCTCGTAGATCTGCCCGCCCGGCAGAGACACCGGCGAGGCGCCGAGCTTCGCCATGACGTCGCCGCCCAGGCCCGGGATACGCATCTTGAGGCCCTTGAGGTCGTCCGCGTCGTTGATCTCCTTGCGGAACCAGCCGCCCATCTGGACGCCCGTGTTGCCGCACATGACACCCTTGAGTCCGAATTCCCCGGCCAACTCGTCCCACAGCTCCTGCCCGCCGCCGAAACGGACCCAGCCGTTGAACTCGGTGTACGTGAGCCCGAAGGGCACCGACGTGAAATAGGCCCAGCCGGGATGCTTCCCCTTCCAGTAGTAGTCGGCCGCGTGGTAGGCCTGCGCGTTGCCCGAGGCCACCTCGTCGAACGAGTCGAAGGCGCCGACGCGCTCGCCCGCGGCGAAGTAGCTCACCTGGATGCGGCCGTCGCTCATGTCGTTGAGGCGCTTGGCGAAACGCTGCGCGCCGGTGCCGAGACCCGGGAAGTCCCGCGGCCAAGTGGTGACGATAGCGATCTCGACGCGGTCCTTCATGGCCGCGGGGGCCTTCTGGGCCTGGACCAGCTTGCCGCTCGACAAGACCGTAGCGGCCGTGCCGACCGCGGCGCCTGTGATAAAGTCACGACGTTTCATGTGATCCTCCTTGTTCAAGAGTTGTCCGTCATCTGGACCGGAAATACTACGACAACCGGGAGCTTGGTGCAACGATAAACTCCCATGCTGCGTGCCTGGCGGATTGCATATCGTCAGTGGCGTTCACGAACGCTGGTCACGAGCAGGCCGAACGTGGCGAACGCCAGCGCCGACCCCATGAGCATGGCCAGCGTCATGTTGTCCAGCCACGTGATCAGCAGTCCCATGGCCACCGGTGTGGTCTGGGCCGCCACGTAGTGCATGGACATGATGAGGCCGCTCGCCTCGCCCAGCCGGCCCTTGGCGGCGGAGTCCTGCGCCAGCGCCACCACCAGCGAGGGGACCGGAGACTTGGACAGGCCCAGGAGACAGATGCCCGCGGCCAGGGCCAACGGATGGGTAAGCCAGCCGTAGACGGCCAACACCACCAGCACGCCGGGGAAAGCGCCCATGAGAATGATGCGCTTCCGTCCCAGGCGGTCTGACAGTATTCCCAGCACCATGGCTCCGAGGATGGGGGTGGCGCCCCAGGCCGCCATGACCAGACCCGCCTCGTCGAGCGTCAGTTTCACGACCTCGCGCAGAAACGTCGGGGTCCAGGAAGAGGTGATCCAGAACACCGAGCCGCCGAAGAACTGCGCCGCGGCCAGAAGGACCATGTTCCGGTTCATCATCCGCGGCTTCCGGACGCTCGCCGTGCGAGGGGCCGTTTGCGCCCGGGCCGGTTCCCGGATGCGCAGCCACTGGATCAACGCAATGGTGGCGGCGATGCAGCCCACGGTGGCCATGGCGCCGCGCCAGCCGAACCGCTGGATGATGGCGGCGGCGACGATGGGGCCGCTGACGCTGCCGAGGCCGTAGGTGGCCGACAGCATGCCCATTCCCAGTCCCCGCCGCGTCGGCAGGAGGTCCGACACCAGGGACAGGACCGCGGCGGTGATGGCGCCGTATCCCAGGCCGGCCAGAGCCAGCAAGGCCACCGCGACCCAGTAGCTCTGGATGGTCGATACGAGCCCGAAACCGGTGCCCAGGGCGAGACCGCCGAAGACCAGGACCCTGCGCCGGCCGAGACTGTCGGAAAGGCGCCCGGCCGACCAGCTCGCGCACGCCGCGGCCACGAAGATGGCTGTGAAGAGGGTGCCCGCTCCGACTCTGGAGAGATCCAGGCTTGCGCGGATCTCGGGCAGCCCGATTCCCAGGACCGCCACCACCATGGCCGGTCCCACGGCGGAAAGGGCCGCCACCAGCACGGACCCCCAGTCGGTCCGGCTGGACTCGGGAGTCGTGGTCACGGGTCAGCGGTCCCGGGATGGAGTGGTGTACGGCCCCGCGTGGGGGGCCGTACTGTGGTTGTGTATGGTCAAGCTACGCGCCGAGGGCGATCTCGTTGATGCACGGGAGCCCGCTGGCGATCGTGCGGCAGCCCGATTCCTCGACGATCATGATCTCGCCTTCGGAGGTGGCGGCGATGATGCCGGGGCCGTCCGGGTCGGGGATCGTGTCCATGATGCCGCCGCGGAGATCCTCGGCCAGGGTCCTCCAATCGGCGGCGCCGTGCTCGCTCCGCATGATGGCCGCGCTGGCCCGTACCTTGCGCACCCAGGTATTGGGCCGGCCCAGGGTGACGCCGAGATACAGGCTGCCGTCCTCGGCCTCGGTGATGGTCGTGCCGTAGGTGCGGACGTCGGACGGAGTGATCTCGTTCCAGTGGGCCGCCCGGTCGCGGCTCCGGAAGACCCCTTCGCCGCAGGCCGCCACTACCATCTCCGGCTCGTGCCTGCAGTGGTGGAGCTGATGGATGTCGCGGTCCCACAGGCCTTCGTTGGCCGTGCGCCAGTCCGCGCCGTTGTCGTCGCTCACCAGCAGGCCGCCCACCTCGATGCCGGCGTAGAGCCGCGAGGGCGAGGCGGGATCGCCGGTGAGATAGCGGGTCCGGGGCGCCTGGGCCGGATTGGGCGGAAAGACACCGCAGGAGCCGCCCTCGCGCACCCCCGGCAACTCCTCCCACCCCTTCCCGGGGGCGCCGTGGAACAGCGCCGCCGGACGGGTGCCGACGTAAAGCGATCCGGGCAACGCCCACAGCGAGAAGATGTCGAGATGCGGCACGTTGGGCGTGGACCGCGTCCAGGTTTCGCCGCCGTCGGTCGTGTAGAACAGCCCCGAGTGCTCGGTGCCGCCGTAAACGGTCCGCGGATCCTCCGGATCGACCGCGATGCAGCTCAGGTTCCAGAACGTCAGGTCGCGGTCCACCTGGTTCCAGGAGTCACCGTTCTTCTCGAAGCGGTACCACCCGGAATGGGTCATCACGTGCAGCGCCTTCGTGTGGCCGTTCGTATCGCTCATGGCGGTCTCCTCCCGTGGTTTGGGTATGAAGCGGACAGGGAATGCGTACCGGAAAGCTAGCCGAGCACTAACAGTCTTGCGGCAGGGGTGTCAAGCTCGTTCGCGCCTGTTACGCATCCGCGAGCAGCGGGGTCAGCGTGTGGAAGAACTCGCCGATTTCGCCCTGGTAGCTGTAGTCCGCCAGGGGTTCGATGTGGGTGGGTTCGCGGTTGACGATGGCAAGGAGCGCGCCGGCCTGCTTGGCGATGACGGGGAAGGACGCCGCGGGCTGGACCACCAGGGACGAGCCGACGACGATGAAGATCTCCGCCGCCTCGCTCCATATCTGGGCCTGGCGCATGGCCGCCTGGGGCATGGGCTGGCCGAAGGAGATAGTGCCGGTCTTGAGCAGGCCGTCGCACGCGTCGCAGCGCGGCGACGTGAACGTTTCTCCCAGGCTCGCCAGGACCTCGTCCGGGTCGAAGAGCTTGCCGCAACCGAGGCATACCACCGTCCGGTCCGAGCCGTGCAGCTCGACAATCTTCTCGTCCGACACGCCGCCCCGGCTGTGCAGCCCGTCGATGTTCTGGGTGATGAGCCCCAAGAGCTTGCCGCGCTTGTCGAAGTCGCCGATGGAGGTGTGGCCGATGTTGGGCTTCACCTCTTTGTACATTTGGTAGCTTTCCTTCTTCCGCTGCCACGCCTCGACTCGCGCCTCCTCGCTGCTGACGAACTCGTCGAAGTACACCGGCTTCATGCGAGTCCATTTTCCGCCGGGGCTTCTGAAGTCCGGGATACCCGATTCGGTGCTAATGCCCGCGCCGGTGAAGAAGACGATGTCCGTGGCGCGGCGGAGTCTTGCGGCGAATTCGTCGAGGGTCATGGGCGTCCTTCCGGGAAGGTGTAGGATATGCGTTGAATCGAGCGGCAAGTCTCCCGAATGTCGCCCCTCAAGTCAAACCGCGCGGTTCCCTCCACGCGAGTTCCATTGACTCGGTTCACGCGCGGCGATATTGCATACCGCTAGTGAGAATCAAGCAGACACTACACGAGACCTACCAGCCGAGGTAACCAATGGCGACAGACAAGATCGTGGGCGTGCCCACCCCCAGGGTGGAGGGAGTGAGCAAGGTGACGGGCGAGGCGGTTTACGCGGTGGACGTGACCCTGCCGGACATGCTGTGGGGCAAGGCGCTGCGGAGCCCGATTCCGTACGGGAGGATCAAGCGCATCGACACGAGCCGGGCGGAGCAGGCTCCGGGGGTCCGGGCGGTGGTCACGGGGGCGGACGTGGCCGGGCTCAAGATCGGCCGGCGGCTGTGCGACATGCCGATCCTGGCGGAGGACGTGGTGCGCTTCGTGGGCGAGAAGGTGGCGGCGGTGGCGGCCGACACGGAGGAAGCCGCGGAACGGGCGGCGGAACTGATCGAGGTGGAGTACGAGGACCTGGAACCCTTGCTGGACCCGCTGGAGGCGGTGAAGCCCTCGGCGCCGCTGCTCCACCCGGACGTCGTGGACTACGACGGCCTCATGGCCCCGCTGGAAGAGCCCACCAACACCTTCGTGTACCTGTCCTGGGGCAAGGGCGACCTCGAGAAGGGCTTCGCCGAGTCCGACGTCATCGTGGAGAACACGTTCTACACGCAACCGCAGCACCAGGGCTACATCGAGCCGCATTCCTGCGTGGTGGACGTGAAGGAGCCGGGGAACGCCGAGATCTGGGCGTGCAGCAAGACCCCGTTCGCGCTGCGCCAGCAGATCGCCAAGGCCCTGGAGGTGCCGTTCGAGAGCCTGATGGTGCATCCCTGCTACATCGGCGGCGATTTCGGCGGCAAGGGCGACTTCATGGACGTGGCCGTGGCCTACGTGCTGTCGCGCAAGAGCGGGCGCCCGGTGAAGATGGTGATGGACTACGACGAGGAGCTCATGGCCGGGAACCCGCGCCACGCCTGCGCCATCAAGGTGCGCACCGGGGTCAAGCGGGACGGCCGCATCATGGCGCACCACCTCGACTTCATCTTCGACAGCGGCGCCTACGGCGCCTTCAAGCCCATCGGCTTTCTCTTCGGCGCGCAGGAGGCGGGGGGCGCGTACAGGATGCCGCACCACCTGAGCGAGGAACGGGTGGTGTACACCAACAAGATCCCGTGCGGGCACATGCGCGCGCCGGGCGACCCCCAGGGCTTCTTCGCCACCGAGAGCCAGATGGACGCGGTGGCCAGGGAACTGGGCATGGACCCGGTGGAGTTCCGCAGGATCAACCTGATGCACGACGGCGACGAGTCGCCCACCGGCCACGTGCTGCACCACATCAAGGCCGAGGAGACCCTGGACCTGGCCCTCGCCGAGTCCGGCTACCGCACCCCCAAGGGCGCCAATACCGGCCGCGGCGTGGCCGTGGCCCAGTGGCTGCCCCTCGGCGGCGAGTGCTACGCCTGGGTGACTATCGACACCGATGGGGCCATCACGGTTGCCGTGGCGGCCATGGACCAGGGCAGCGGCACCTACACGGTGCTCCGGCAATTGGTGGCGGAGGAGCTCCAGGTGCCGCTGGAATCCGTCAATCTCGAGACCCTGGACTCCACCCGGGTGGAGAAGGACGCGGGCCTGGGCGGCAGCCGCGGCACTCGCATCTACGGCAACGCGGCCTACGAGGCGGTTACGGCGCTGAAGGAGGAGTTGCTGAAGGTCGCGGCCGAGGCCATGGGCACGGAGGTCGACAGGCTGGCCGTGGTCGAGGGCGGCGTGACCCAGCTCGACGCCGAACGGCGCATGACCTATGCCGAGCTGGCGCGTGCCCGGGGCTCGGCCATCAAGGGGGAAGGCCACTACAACAACACGACCATGGGCCCGGAAGCCTCCATGTGCGCCGAGGTGGTCGAGGTGGAGGTGGACCCGGAGACCGGCCAGGTCGAGTTGGTCAAGGTCACGGCGGCCGTCAACACCGGCACCATCCTCAACCCGCTGATGCACCAGGGCCAGATCGACGGCGCCGTCATCATGGGCGTGGGCTACGCGCTGATGGAGGACGTGCAGTTCGACGACGGCAAGGTCACCACCGCCAACCTCGGCGACTACAAGATCCCGACCATCCGCGACCTGCCGGAGCTGCGTACGGCGCTGATCCAGTCCGACACCGGCAGCGGCCCCTACAACAGCATGAGCATCGGCGAGACCCCCGTCATCCCGTTCGCCGCGGCGGTGGCCAACGCCGTGGCCGACGCCACCGGCGCGCGCGTCCATTCGCTGCCCATCACGGCCGAGAAGGTGCAGTCGAGGATGTCCGGGTCGGGCGCGCCGGCCGCCGGAGCCGCGGGCCAGGGCCTGGATAGTGTAGTGTGAAGCCGGTCAAGAGGCAGGGCACCCGCTTCGTCGCCGGTTTCATGTCCACTTGGTGGGTCGTGTTCGCCGGCGCCTTCGCGCACGCCGTCAGCACTGGTCTGGCCTACTTCGGCCTGGCCGCCTATTTCCCGTCCTTCGAGCGAGAGTTCGGCTGGAGCCGCACCGCCATCTCCGGCGCCTTCTCCATGGCACGGGTGGAATCCGGGCTGCTGGGTCCGGCAGAAGGGTACATGACCGACCGCCTGGGGCCGAGGCGTGTCATGTACCTGGGCACCGTCATCTGCGCGCTGGGGTTCATCGGCATGAGCTTCGTGAACTCCCTGCCGATGCTCTACGTCACCATCGTGGTGGGCATCGTGCTGGGCTCCAGCGTCGGCTTCTACATCCCCGTGAGCGTGGTGGTGGCGACGCTCTTTCGCGCGCGCCGGAGCCTCGCGTTCGGCATCTTCCGGACGGGACCGGGGCTGTCCGGACTGCTGGTGCCGGTGGTGGGTCTGATGATCGTGTGGTGGGGCTGGCGCGCCGCCTCGGTGGCCTCGGCGGTGATCATCGTGGCCATGGGATGGCCTCTGGCGCGAGCCATCGGGGGGGCGTACGAGCGCGGCGCCGGCCTTGCGGAATCACCGCGCGACACGCCGGCACGGGGGGCCGCGGGCAAGGCCCCAGCCCCCGAGGTCTCGCTGTCGGTGAAGGAGGTGCTGCGCACCCGTTCGTTCTGGTTCCTCGCCGCGGTCATGGGGCTGCGGCAGATGGTCACCGAGGGCCTCTCGGTCCACCTCGTCATCCTCCTGGTGGACCGGGGGTGGGCGCAGGAAGTGGCCGCCGGGCTGCTCGGCGTCTCCGCTCTCATCGGCGTCCCCGCGCGCCTGGCTTTCGGCTGGATGGGGGACTTCATCGAGAAGCGCCGCCTGATGATCGGCCTGCTCGGCACCCTCAGCGCTTCGGTCCTGACCATGGCCGTGACCGATTCCTCCGCCTGGTTCATGGCCGGCTTGGTGGTGTACTCGCTCTGCTACGGCGGTCTCGCGTCGCTCCAGGAGCCTATTCGCGCCGACTACTTCGGCGTCCGCCACTTCGCCAGCATCCAGGGCTTCAGCCGCATGTTCGTCACCGCCGGCAGCGTCATGGGACCCGTCATCGCCGGCTTTTTCTACGACCTGACCCACAGCTACACGATCCCCCTCGCGGTCTTCGCCGGGTCGGCCTTCGCGTCCACGGTGCTCATGTTCTTTACGCTGCCGCCGGCACGGAATGCCCCACGTAACTAGGGTCCAAGTTGCAGCGCACTGCCGTTCATTGTACTCGTGAAGCGATGAGCAAATCCGGATTCAGCGTCCCCAGGGAAGAACGATATTTCGAAGACTACGTCGCCGGCTCGGTGCACGAGTTCGGCCCCACGAGCCTCGACGAGGACGAGATCATCGACTTCGGCAGGCGTTTCGTGCCGCAGCCGTATCATGTCGATCGAGAGCTGGCGCAGAAGACCATCTACAAGGGGCTCATCGCCAGCGGCTGGCACACGGCCGCGGCGATGATGCGGGTCTACTCCGACAACTATCTCTCGGCGGTGGCGAACCTCGGTTCTCCCGGCGTGGACGAGCTGCGCTGGAGCAAGCCGGTACGGCCGGGGGACGAGTTGACGGTACGGGTCACGGTGCTGGAGACACGGCGGTCGAGCTCGAAGCCCGACCGAGGCATCGTGCATTCGTTCCTGGAGACCCTGAACCAGGACGGCGATGTGGTCATGAGCATGAAGATGATCAACTTCATGACCGCACGGGATGTGTCCGGAGCAGCAGCCGGATAACCCGAGACGTATGGTGTCCTTCGACTTCGCTTCGCTACGCTCAGGACGCATTGACAACGAACCGGAACGAGGAAAGGCGTGATCTACGATATCGAAATCAATTCCGCCGCCCACTACCCGGCGGCGGACGTGGTGGGCTTGGTGGAGCGGGCGGAGCACGCCGGGTTCGGTGCGTTCTGGAAGGGCGAGTCCAACAGCACCGATCCGATGGTGCTGATCTCGGCGGCGGCCAGCCGCACCAGCACCATCAGGCTGGGCACCGCCATCTACCACATCTATGGCCGCAGCCCGGTCACCCTCGGTTTGCAGGCGGCGACGCTTCAGGACCTTTCGGGCGGGCGCGTGCTGCTGGGGCTCGGAGTGGCCAACAAGGCCATCGCCGCGTGGCACGGCGGGGTCTTCGACCGCCCGCTGCGGCGCGCGCGCGAGTACATGGAGATCGTGCGCAAGGTGGTGGCCGGGGAGCGCGTCGAGTACGAGGGCGAGATCTACGGCACCGGCAAGCGCTTCCAGCTCTCGTGGAAGCCGCGTTATCCGCGCATGCCCGTCTATCTGGCCGGCTTGGGGCCGCAGATGACCCGGCTCGCGGGCAGGATCTCGGACGGCGTCTTCATCAACATGGCGACCGCGGACAAGATCCGCGAGATCGCGGACCGCACCCAGGCGGCCGCCAAGGCCGTGGGCCGCGGTCCCGTGGACGTCATCGGCAAGGTGCGCGTGTCCCTCAACCCCGACCGCGAGGTGGCGCGCTCGAAGCTCCGGCAGGCGCTGACCTTCTACAACATCGCGGACCACTACAGCACCATGCTGCGGGACCAGGGATTTGTCGCGGAAGTGGACGCGGTGCAGGAGGCGTTCCGGAGCGGCGGCTTCAAGGCCGCCATGGGCGCCATGACCGACGACTACATGGACCGGCTGCCGGTGATCCCGGCCACCTCGGTGGAGGAGATCAAGGACCGGCTCGCGCCCTATGCCGAGGCCGGCGTGACGCGGATGGTGGTGCCCTACGTCCCGGTGAGCGAGCCCGCCGCCGAGGACGCGGCGCGGTTCATCAGCGCATGGGGAAAGGCGGCCGGCTGACGCCGGGCCGTTACCATTCAACCATTGGAAAGCGAGGAGAACGCATGTGTGATTTCGCAGCAGACGCAGAGGCCGCCGGCATCCTGGTAGGCCGGACCCTCACCGTGGAACGCGTCCGTCAGCTCAACGCCAAGGACTACTTCT
>JAPPNE010000109.1 GCA_028818775.1 Deltaproteobacteria bacterium
CCGCATCCTGCTGCCGGTGGTGCACGCGTTCCAGTCCCTGATCGTGCACGGCGTACCGGACCGCTTCCCGGAACTTCGCTTCGGCTTCATCGAGGCCACCGCTTCCTGGGTGCCCTTCGTGCTCTACGAGATCCGCCGCCGGCTGGAGAAGAACAAGGAACGGCCCACCAGCGTGCTGCGCTCCACCATGGAGATCGAGGAGATGGCGGAGGACATCCTCAAGCGCAACCGCATGTACGTGTCGTTCCAGGTAGACGAGGACGTGGACTACCTGCTGCAGCACACCGGCGAGGACAATCTCCTGGTGGGATCGGACTACACGCACAACGACTCCGCCCAGGAGATGGATTTCCTGGGGCTCCTGAAGCAGCGCGCCGACAAGGGCGACCTTTCCCATGCAGCGGTGACCAAGATCACCCAGGACAACCCCAGCGCCTTCTACGGCATCTGACTCTTGGTCGGCAGGAGCACGCCGTCGGGCGGGTTGCAAGCCCGTCCGCACGGTGGAGATTGGGAACCCGATGGACCGGGAAAGGGCCGGCAAGGCGGAGGCGCGATAGCCTTATTCGTTCGCATGATCAGGACGGGACGATAGCGCCAGGAGAGATCGGATGAAGGAATCCCCGGACAAGCCGCTGGCAAACGACGAGTTGGAGAAGCGCCTCTTCCCCGGACCCGGGCTTCCCGGCGGCGGGCAGCTCGACGTGCGCGTGGAGGTGTCGCCACTGCACCCGGACCCCGACGTCCGGGAGGTGGCGCGCCGCTGCAAACCTTACAACATCGACAGTTGGCACACCGAGTGGACCCGCATGGCGGAGAAGAACGAGGCCCTGGCCGCGGGTTTCGAGGACGAGGGGCGCCACGTCACCGCCCACGACTTCTACCGGCGGGCGGCGGAGTTCCACCGGCGCGCGCTCGTGTACATGCCGGAAGCCGACCCGCGCATGATGCAGAGCCACTACAAGCTCAAGGAGACCTTCGACAAGGCCTGGGGTCTGGTGCCGCCGCCCTTCGAACGCGTCGAGATCCCCTACGAGGGGCACCTGCTGGACGCGCTGTTCTATCCGGCCCGGGGCAAGGCCGAAACGCGCTTCCCCGTGGTGTACAACTACGGCGGCGCCGACGGCATCCTGCTGCGCGGGCTCGAGGGCGACGCCGCCCAGTACGTGCGCCGGGGCATGAGCTTCATCGACGTGGACGGCCCCGGCCACGGCGCCACGCTGCGGGAGAAGAAGCTCTACGCGCCGCCCGACTCGGAACGGGTGGCCAAGGCGGTCATCGACTACCTGGTGACGCGCCCGGACGTGGACCCGGACCGCATCGCCCTCCACGGCTCCAGCATGGGCGGATATTCGGGACCCCGTTGCGCCACCGAGGAGAAGCGCATCAAGGCCGTGGCGGTGTGGAGCGGGGCCTACAACCTGGTTGACGACATCTTCGACTTCTACCCGCCCATCCAGGAGCGGCTGCGCTGGCTCATGGGCGCCGAGGACCTGGCCGACGCCCGGGAGCGCATCAAGGAGTTCACCCTGGTGGGGCGGGCGCAAAAGATCGAGTGCCCGTTGCTGGTGGGCTACAACCACGACGACCGGGTCATGGACCCGCGCGGCGCCGTCCGGCTGTACGAAAACGCCGTCAACGCGCCGCGGGAACTGCTGGACGGCGTCGGCCACGGCGAGAAGCGTTTCGACCGGCGGAGCTTCATCGTCGACTGGTTCGCGAAACAGTTGGGGGCGTGACGGAGAACGCCATGCTTACGATCGACGCCGATGCCCACGTGATCGAGAACGAGGCCACGTGGGACTACCTGGAGGGCGCGGACCGGCGTTTCCGGCCCGTTCCGGTGTCCGCGGACATGCCCTCGGGCAACCGCGGGAACTTCTGGATCATCGACGGGCGGCTTATCGGCGGCCGCGACAACGTCGGCGCGGACACGCCGCCGGAAGCGCGGGAGATGACCGACATCGACCGGCGGCTTCGCCACATGGACGAGATCGGCACCGGCGTCCAGGTGCTCTATCCCACAGTGCTCCTGCGGCCCTTCACCGAGCGGCCGGACGTGGAGCTGGCCCTGTGCCGCGCTTACAACCGCTGGCTCGCCGACATCTGGAGAAAGGCGCCGGAGCGACTGCGCTGGGCGGTGCAACTCCCGGTGCTGAGCATGGAGGCGTCGCTGGAAGAGATGATCTGGGCAAGGGAGAACGGCGCCTGCGCGGTGTCGCTGCGCGGCGTGGAGACCCATCAGCCGCTCCACAACCCCTATTTCTTCCCGATCTACGAGGAAGCCCAGCGGCTGGACCTTGCCATCGGCATCCACGCCGGCCAGGGCAGCTTCGCGGTGTTGGACACGTTCGGCACGGACAACACCTTTACCACCTCCAAGCTGACGGTGGTGGGGGCGTTCCACGCGCTGGTGCTGCACGGGATCCCGCAGCGGTTTCCGCAACTGCGCATCGGCGCCATCGAGGTCACCGCCCAGTGGCTTCCCTACGTGCTGCACGACCTGCGCCTGCGCTTCAAGAAGGCGGGCCGGCGCCTGGATGACGACCTGCTCAGGACCCAGCGGCTGTTCGTGGCATGCCAGACCGACGACGACCTGCCCTACGTGCTCGGCTACGGCACGGAAGACAACCTCATGGTGGGCTCGGACTACGGCCACGCCGACAACGCCAGCGAGTTGCTGGCGCTCCGCGGGATCCGCGACAAGGGCGAGATCGCCGCCGAGGTGATCGACAAGATCCTCGCCCACAACCCGGCGCGCTTCTACGGACTGGCGGAAGACTAGATGGCGTCCTTCGACTTCGCTTCGCTACGCCTGTCCTGAGCTTGCCGAAGGGCTCAGGATGAACGGGGTAGGGCTCCACAACCGTTCGTCCTGAGCATAGCGAAGCGAAGTCGAAGGACGCCATTCGGAGGAGAACATGCTGGCCATCGACGCCGACGCCCACGTCATCGAGACGGAGCACACCTGGGACTACCTGGAGGGCCGGGACAAGCGCTTCCGTCCGGTGCCCGTTACGCTGGACATGCCCGAGGGCGGCACGCGCAACTTCTGGGTCATCAACGGGAAGCTCATCGGCGGCCGTGACAACATCGGCCTGGACACCCCCAAGGAGTCCCGGGACATGGCCGACATCGACGCGCGCCTGAAGCACATGGACGAGATCGGCACCGACGTGCAGGTGCTCTACCCGACCCTGTTCCTGCGGCCGGTCACCGACCGTACGGACGTCGAGCTGGCACTGTGCCGTTCCTACAACCGCTGGCTGGCGGACATCTGGGAGGCGGGCAAGGGGCGGCTGCGCTGGGCCGTGCAACTGCCGCTGCTGAGCATGGACGAGGCCCTTGAGGAGCTGCGCTGGGCCACGGAGCACGGCGCTTGCGCCGTGTTCATGCGCGGCCTGGAAACCCATCACCCCCTGCACCACCCCTACTTCTTCCCGCTCTACGAGGAAGCCGCGCGCCTGAACGTACCCATCGGCATCCACTCCGGCATCGGCAATGCCGCGGTTTCCGAAGCCTTCGGCAACGACCCGTTCCGCACCGCCAAGCTCACGGTCATCGGCGCGGTCCACGCCATGGTGATGCGCGGCATTCCGGAGCGGTTCACCGGCCTGCGCATCGGCGCCATCGAGGTGGCGGCCCAGTGGGTCCCGCACGTCGTGCGGGACATCACGCTGCGGCAACGCAAGGCCGGCGTGGAACCCGAAGAGGACCTGCTCGCGACCAACCGCCTCTACGTTGCCTGCCAGACCGACGACGACCTCCCCTACGTGCTCCAGCACGCGGGCGAGGACATGATCATGATCGGGTCGGACTACGGCCACGCCGACAACGCCAGCGAGCTGCTGGCGCTCAAGGGCCTGCGGGAAAAGGGTGAGGTGTCGCCCCAAGTCATCGACAAGATCCTGCACGAGAACCCGGCGCGGTTTTACGGGCTGTCGGAAGACTAGGTAGAGATTGCGTCCTTCGACTTCGCTTCGCTACGCTCAGGACGAACGGTTGTGGAAACCCTACCCCGTTCGTCCTGAGCTTAGCTAAGCGAAGTCGAAGGA
>JAPPNE010000110.1 GCA_028818775.1 Deltaproteobacteria bacterium
TCGGTGTCGACAACAAGCCCGCGTTCATGAACTTCCGCGACGTGTTCGACGACCCGACGGCCGACGCACAGTTCATCTGGTCGTCCAATCTCGTCCTCGACAACCTGGTCCTGATGCGCAGGACGGTTGAATGATGAGGTGTCCGACATGACCGTGCGCACTCAGGGAAAGCGGTCGATCGCCACGGGGGTTTGAAACTTGGCCGTGTAGGGTTTGTCCTACCGACTGCCGCCCGTAAACCATCTGAAAACAAAGAAGTAAAACGTTCCTCTTGAAAGACCGATGATTCGCGTCGGAACAATCAACACATGGTCAACACCACGTGTCCACCGCCGCTGCGCAAACCCGGCATCTCCCGGCGCGCCATGGCGTCGATGCTCCGATTCGGTGCGATAGCCGATCTCGCAAGGGGGCGGCGAAGTTCCATGCCGGGTGGGATCTGTCACGTTGCTCTTCAGCTACCGCCGCACGGCCCAGGACAAATAGTCGGTGAGACGCCGCCGGTGTGCTCGATCCGTCTTCCGACCCCCGGCCGCATATTCTGATTCTGAACTCCGCCTCTCCACCTGCCGCCGCCCCGCGTCCCCGTGAGCCTGCCGAACGTCCCCACGGGAGGAACCCATGCGTATCTACGCAAGAGACCGCGCCTGCGGTTTTAGATTCGCGCGTGCGGAGTGGGTCAGAGTCTCCATGAACGCCCGCCCGCCGCGGGGCCGCATCGAGGGACGGCGCGAGGTTGTGCTGGCGGGCACGTATCCACCAGGGGTCGAAACCACGGTAGATGAACACAAAGGAACGCAGGCCATCGCTGAACCAGTCATTGCGATCGGTGAAGTTCCACGATCCGAAGAGCGACCGGCCCGCCGCGCAAGGAGTTCCGGGACTAGCTGTCAGTTTTCTTGATCGCCACGCCGTTCAGCTCGATGGACACCTGGTTACCGACGACCAGGCCGCCGTTGTCCATCAGCCTGGAGTAGGAGACACCGTAGTCCTGGCGGTTCAGCTCGAGCCGCGCTTCAAAGCCGAGGCGGGTCTTGCCCGCCGACTTGACGATGCCTGTTATTCGAAAGGGAATGGCCACCTCCCTGGAAACGCCGCGCATGGTCAGGCGGCCGTGCAACACCGGCAAGTTGCTGTCCGCTTCGATGCGGGTGGTCTCGAAGGTGATGTGTGGGTGATTCGCCGCATCGAAAAAGTCTCCGGAGCGCAAGTGCCGGTCGCGCCTCTGCTGTGCCGTATCGATGCTGGCAACGCTGATCGTGCCGCTCATCGAGGATTTGGTGATGTCAGCGGCGTCGTAGATGATCGTGCCGCTGAATTCGTTGAACGTGCCCCTGACCCGGTTGATCACCAGGTGGCTGACGCTGAAGCCGACGTAGGCGTGAGCGTTATCCACCACGTAGGTGTCGGCACTCCAGGAACGACTTGCAGAACTCATCATCAAGATGGCAATCAGACCGAGTGAAACACACATTTTGACCAGCATTTTTGTCTCCTTGCATCATTGCGGATTCCAGACAAGGTCCCGAAGAAGGTTCCTGCTGCGCAGGTTCCACCTTCCTCTGAAGGCTAGGAAGAGGGAACGCGGGGGACTGTTCGGGCGTTCCCCAAGCCCCACTGTTTCTGCTTATCTCCTGTGTTCGTAGTGTCCACGGCCCCGGTAACCAAGCGGCCCGCCGTGGTGCAACCACCTATTGGACCAAAGGGGGTTCCCTCGCCGCGGCTCACTGGTGTCAGGGTGAAGGCGGCCCGTGGCCCAGGCGCCGCCGCCAGCCGTCGGCCTGCTCGAAAACTCCTCCACGATGCGGTCGAACGTTTCAGGCGGCGGCGGGAACACGGTAGATTTCACTCTTTGTCGTCAGCGCCCAGACGATCCGGGCCATTCGGTTGGCTAGGCCACTGCGATCAGTACCCTCGGCTTGCGCGCCAGCATCCTGGCGAGCGAGAGATCGGTCGTCGCACCACGCCGAGCGGACCACGGCCATGGTGCCCGTGATCAACAGCCGTCTGAGGTCACGCTGAGCCATCTTCGATGTCTTGCCCAGCCTCGGCTTGCCGCCGGTCGTGTGCTGGCGCGACACCATTAACAGGCAGGTTTGAAACCCGCCTGTCACCTAACAGCACCGATACGCAGTAATGCGCTGTCGTCGCCAATTATGCCGTTATTTCTATAAGTTAAGCGCCATCTGAAGCGACAGACGCCGCCACCGTCAGCACTCTCGTGCGCTTCGATTCGTTCTCTGGTGTTGACTTTAGGGTTGACTATGGGCTGGTCCACGTTTATCCTGCCCCCATGGAAAATTCCGTAAAACTCACCGCCAAGGTCAAGCTCACCCTCACCAAACGCACAGTAGACGCCCTCGAGCCCGAAGACAAGCCCTGGATCGCCTGGGACGACAAGCTCACGGGCTTCGGCGTTCGTGTCCATCCCTCGGGCGCCAAGTCTTACGTTGTAAACTACCGCGCCGGCAACGGCGGGCGCAAGGCGCCCAACAAGCGTGTGGTGGTGGGCCGCGCCGGCCGGGCCACCCCGGACCAGGCAAGGCGTCGGGCGCAGGAACTCCTGGGGCGCGTGGCCGCGGGGGAAGACCCGGCGGGCGAGCGGACGGAGGCGCGGGGGTTGCCGAGGCTGGGAGCGGCCTGCGAGGACTACATCGAGTCCGGCCATGACCTGGCGGCCAGCACCGAGCGGGGCTATCGTCGCTACACTACTCTCTATCTCGGCGACTGGCTCTCTCGCCCTCTTGATGGCATCACCCGCCGTGACGTCGAAGGCCGCTTCCGGCTCCTTACGGAGCGCCACGGCCCGATGCCCGCCAACCAGTGCCTGTCGTTCCTGCGCTCGGTGTACCGAAGGCCCTGCGTGGACTACGAGGGTCTGCACAACCCGGTGGAGCAGTGGCTTGCAGCGGGAGGACGCTACCACCGGAAGACGAGGAAGCGGATATCGTCTCCGGCCGAGGTGCTGCCGTGCTGGCGCACGGGAATGGACGCGGCGGTGCCGAACCCGGTGCACCGGGACGTGTTACTGTTCGGACTCTACACGGGGATGCGCCGGGGAGAGATCATGGCGCTTCGGTGGGAGGACGTGAATCTGGAGGCGGGGCTGTTCCGTGTGGAGGAGACCAAGACCGGCGTGCCGCTTGAGCTTCCGGTGACGCGCCAGCTGGGGAAGATCCTGGCGCGGCGGCGGGCCGAATGGGACACCTTGCGGGAACAGCTTGGCGACTGGGTGTTCCCGTCCCGGTCGAGCGAGTCAGGGCACGTGGAGGAGCTTCACCGGCACTACGAGGCCATCGGGCGCGCGGGCGGAGCGAAGTTCTGGTTCCACGCGTTGCGTAACTGCTTTATCACGGTGGCCGAGCGGGAGCTGATGCTGCCACGGTCTCTGACCAAGCGTCTGGTGAACCACGCGCGGCCCAATGATGTGACCGAGGGATACGCTGCTGACTGGACAGTGGGGCAACTTCGAGAGCCCGCGCAACGGGTCGCCGACCGGATTGACGAGTTGACGGAGTCAAACGGGTCGACGGCGCATCTCCACGCACCGGCAAGGTGACGCGCGGGCCACGTTCAAGCTGGGGTGGACCTATCGCCCTGGGCTTCGCCAAGCACAATACCCGCTTGGGGGGGACGGACCGGCACGTCGTAGCCACTCGATGATCGGGCCTCGATGGGCTTCGCACGCTCGAAGAACTCGCCGGTACCGTCAGAGTCTCCGAACCAAGTCGCGTTTTTGTACCACATGCCCTTTTAGTCACTCGGTCCTCATCTTTTCTATCTGCATCAAATCTCCGGCAAGCTCCTCGAAGTGAGCGTACCCCCCATCTCGAAACCACTTGTTTCTTTCATGTAGTCGTTCGAGGAGTCTCGCACGCACAGTCTGGTCGGGAACTTGACGGATCGCGCGATAGTGCCTGTCAACAGCTCTTTCCGTAAAATCTACGAAAATCTCGCGGGCACCAGATACTAGCGACTTGGCGGACTCCACACCGTCCCTACCAGCGATATAGAGAAGTAAACTGCGCTACATGACTCTTACAGCCATCGCACTGCCTGCCGATACCTCTAGCGTCTCTTGCAGCGTTTGCTGGTTGGCGGGGACTTTCTGTCCGTGTGCAGCGGTACACACGAGGAGCAGGGTGAAGAAAACGAAGGCTGTACGCATCATGTTAGAGGGCTCCTTCTACTTCCTTAGGGATGATTTCTTAGCGTAGCGCCACTCGCGCTTGATCTTGGAGGTCTCTGGATGATGGCTTTGGCGATTTCAGATGTCCAGAGGTCGACTAGCTGAAGGACACTGTCGTGCCGCTTCAATTTCAGTCGTCGATGTCGTCCAGCGCGTTCTGACTTCCCATCATCGGTTCCCAGTTCCCTAGGCCATTCACCGTCTGCAGGGAGTGTCTGTGTCAGTTCGGTGTACTGGGACGGGGCCGACTTCAGCGCTGATGGGGTCACGATTGACGCCGATCTCGACAGCTTGATCGCCGAAGTCATAAACCAACCGGGAACACTGGTAATACCTGCCGGTCCACGCTGACGCAGACGGAGGCCGCCACACAGGGCCGGGCAGGTCACGTCCTGAACAGATACGGAATGGCGGTTGCTCCCGTGCCGCCCTCCTGGCGCTCGTTTACCTTCGCCACCAACCGTTCGGCGGTGCCATGATCAAACGTACCACCACACAAGCTGATTGGAGCTTGGTGGAAGGTTCAATGAAGTCATGGTTCGTGTGAGAATCGCGTCTCTTGTACTGCGGCTGCCGCAGCGAAATCGCGAGGACGCTGAGGCCGGCCCAACTCCTTCGGCCAGGCCTGTCCACACCGCCGCAGACGCACCCTCGCAAGGCAAACGAACGGTTACACCAGCAATCCCACATAGACAATTTAGCAATTTCTCTCGTCAAGCTCTTGATCGATAGGAAGGGAAGAGATGTTCGGGGCGGGCACCGGAGCCCCTATGGCGGCTGCGAAAGCCCCGTCCGAGATGTGCGCGAGGAACGGGGACGCGTCCGCCGGCTCGACCTTGAACGCCGGTTTGGGATTCGGAATCGCGAGAGCTGGCGTTCCGACTATCCCATCACTTTCACTAACGGCACCAAACCCAGTGAAATAGGTCGCGTTTACGTGCGAGCTCCCGTAGTGGCCGTACAAGGCGTACGCGAGAATGCCGGCTCGTCGACGCAGGTGTGGCAGCATTAGATCAGTGGCTTCGATCCCATGTAGTTGCATTGCGATGAAAGCGGGGCGTTGGCCCGAGAACTGGTCTGAGGCCTCTCGCATTCCTTCAAGCATAGGTTTGGATATGTCATCCTCGCGTTTGCTACGCATTACTATGAGGCACCCGGAATCTTCTGTCAGCCCGCCAGCAATGTGCGCATTTGGCCCAAACGTTGCGCTGCAAGCCGAATAAAACGCCTTCGTGTCGGCGACCCATGCGCCCATGTGGAGAGCGTCAAGAGCTTGGCGTTCCAGCTCGAAACCGTCGCCGCTGAAGGTCGCCTGCATGCTATCCTCAATCACTGTACGGGTGGCAGCGCGGAGCGAAGCCTGATCCAAGATGTTGGACGAGAGCCTTCCGTCGAGCGTGATCAGCAGCACTTCCGGCTGGAGACGGGCGCGTTGGGACTCCAGTGCCGACGACAGCGCTTCCATGAAGCGGTCGAAGTCCTTCCGATGAATCTGACGACCTGCATCAGCGGAGAGTGACTTACACTCAACCTCACCAACGAATTTATCGCGGCTAAACGCGAGGTCGTACTGAGCCGTTGTTTCCATGTCAGCGAAAGTGACGTCAAAGCCCGCATCCATGAGACGTTGAGCTAAATCGATTTCGAGATACAGGGAGGCGTAGCCTGTTTCCGCTTTGAGACAATCGCGCAACCGACCTTCCAACCTTCTTTGCCCCACATTCGAGAGTCGTGTATGCACCTCCACTGTTGACGCAGCGAAGTTGAGCGCTGCGAGAATCGGTGCATCGGTGAGTTCTAGTCGAAGACGCCCCTCACGCGCCAATACATCGAACTGAAAGCTGATCGCCATCTCCAGCCAGTGATAATCCTTGACGATTTTCCACCTGAATGGCGACAGGCGCTGTTCAGAATCCAGATGACCGACGCGCTTGAACCAGCGGTCCTCGCCTACGAGGTCGACAAAGCGTGGGAGGTACCCGCCCAATACTGTAAGTTCGGAGGAGCTGACTAATCGCATTTCGACTGCATCCTACTCGAAGAAGCGGAGTACCGGATTGGCGATCACGACCATTTGGCCCTATTTGAAATACTTGCGCCGCATCAGTTCATTGATGGTGCGGTACATGTCGGCCAAGTAGTTGCTGTCAATGGATTCTGTCCACCAATGAGCGATGTCGTCTCGATACTCGGTTAGGTCCGCCAGACTCGTCTTGCCGGCCACGATGGTGCGGTCGTTCTTGAGGTAGTTATCGCCGCCGGGACCAATGTAGCCGAGTATTCGCTTGGACTCGGTCAACGACTGCCAGAGATTCAAGTAGTGCAGCCGCCTGAAGTCGTCGTCCTTGTAGTCATCCCAGTAAACGGCGTTGACGAGGAGTTCGATGTGTTCTTGTTGCATGTCCGCCTCGATCCGAGGGATTGCGGACCGCAATCGGTCGGCTGTACTTTGAAACTCTCGTGCATCGACGTCGGAGGCTACTGAGGCGCGGACAGGCATGAATCCTCCGGCCCACGTAGCAACAAATCGGCCATCGTCGGTTACGAGGCAGCTCTGATCGACGTGTTTGCGGATCTCGTCGTGGGTGTCTTGCGATGCGCGGATAGCGGCCAGGATCATGTTGACCGTCGGCTCGTTGCTGGGGATACTCGGCCATTGGCCATCGATGGTTCGCATGGCGAGAATGAACTTCTCGTTGTCGCGGCCACCGTTCAGAAGTGGGGTTCTCTCGCCGTTCACGTAAGAGACCTCGTCAACCAGGACGCACTCCTTGTCGAAGGTCATAGGTGTCAGCTCCGTCAATTCTTCGATAACCAGGAATGCTGTACGACGGTTGTTTTGGGCGGCGAGTTCGTCTTGTTTCTGCCCGATTTCGTGGCGGAGCGGAGGGCTGATGGCATAGTGCGTACTGGCCGAGCCTAAGAAGTGCCGGACAAGACCGCAGACGAGTGACGCCCGAACAGGGTCGGAGTCATAGATCGAATGGCTGGGTATCGGCTCGGTAGGTAGTGCCCGAGGGAAGTCGAAGACCCGAGTGCGGCAGTGGCGGTTGACGGTGCACGTGATGTCTTCACTGTCTTTGAGGCCCCCCATCATCATCTTCGCGCCGTTAAGCGTCATGTTCGACTTGGGTGCGTCGTAAGCGAGGTTCTTCAGGCGGTCGGCAACTGGACGTCTTGTAGTCATCCGTGGGCTCCTGCGGTGCTGCTCGTTTGCGGGGGGATTGTAAGGGTGCGAAGTGCTCAGGGCAAGAGTGAGGCGAAACGGCAGGGCACCGTGGCGGAAATTGGGAGCGTCGAGAGGCCGCGTGGAAGGACAGGAGGCGGCAGTGCAACGGCTCGGCGCGATGACGGGAGAGGATTGGCGATTCAGCTCCAGGGAGACTATGGTTCCGGGATACCGGCGATGTTGGGGATGACCCTGTTGAGCGCGAATGCCGTACTTGGCCACTACCCTGACTATGTGGAGGCTACCGGTGAACTGGGCGCCGCGCGATTCGCAGTGCCGGCCCGGCGATCCGAGATGCGGAAGCGCGGATCGCCGAGAAGACGGGGAAGCCGCTGGCAAGTCGATCACGGAGGGAGACGCCCGCGTGACGCACATGGTCGGCGGAAGCCGGTCCGCAGCTCGGTGGGCTACGCCCGCATAGGGCTGACAAACGGACGTTTTCCGAATTCGTGCAGAGGGAGGACAATCGAGGGGCTTACTTCGCCGAAGCGAACCGAAGCGCGAGGCGATGTGAGAGGGAGTACCGTGGCACTTCGGACGCGCTGTTCGCGCCTGACTCACCTCGTGCACCCACCGGCAATAGGGTTAGCCGCTGTGGCCGGGAGACGACTGAGGTGCGAGCAAACCGTCGTGGTGGAAGCTGCCTTGGCAGGATGATGTTCTCATGACGGATGACGAGAAACTCAAGGATCTATTGCTGCGGGTGAAGGTTCTCTTCGAGAAATTGCAGGGAAGGATCATCCAACTCGAGGCAATGTCCCAGGGTCTCAGCATTCCCGAATCGGTCACCGAGGCGTACGGCGATGCACTTCTGGCGATGACGAATCTTCTTGATGGACACGCACAACCTGTAGCGGTCAAGAAAGGAATTGGCCGGAGAAAATCGCGATACGGGAGCTTTCCCGCACTGCGAATGATCCTGGAACTACAAGGCAGGTCGGCTCAAGCGTGCGCGAACTACGATTACTGTATCCGAGCCAATAAAGACGTCATCAAACGCCTGACGAGGAAGCGTAGCGGCGGTCTCGCGCACACGCAACTAGACTCGTCGGCGGTGACTCGCAAGGAGGTCGAGAGCCTGCGAGACGACCTGCTGCACACTTTTTCCGACATCTGGTACGAAGTTTACGGAGACTTCCCAGTGCTACAGGCGCTAAGGTCTACGCCCGCGGGGCCTGTCTTGCAGGCAGACAATGTCGCCGGACACATCCACAAGATCGAACTAGGGCCGAAACAAAGATCAACTGAGATTACGATAGAGGTGCCGGCCATCATGCGTGGAGGGCGGGGGCGAAAGCGTTAAAAGATGCCGCGAAGGCCGGAACCGGGCGTTCTTTGCCGCGTCTGCAACGCTGCCGCTGTCCACCCAGCGGCCTCGCTGGGGCCAGACGCTGACCTTGTCAATTTCAATCGAGAGTTGAGCACCGAGGCTGGTGTGTGTTAGCGGTTCCGCCCATGCAACAGAACCAAGAATCGCGCTGGCGGAAATGGTTCAATCGCTTGGGTTTAATCTGGATGGTACTTTGGGCAACTGAGCGAGTGATTGGTCTCGCCGGATTGCCCGAGGATGCCGCGGCTTGGTCACGGGCACTCCAAGGGGCCCTCAACCTTCTCCGCCTGATACCGGGTTGGCTTTCCGGTTGGCTTCTCGGGATGAGTCTCACGTGGTTGGTGTTCTTCGCTTGGAGCAACTGGGGAGATCGCATCATCGTGAAGATGCGATGGAATCGGATCCATCTGAGGGATTTTTGGCACGAGATAGTATCGGTGGTCTGGGGGGTTCCGGTTACAGTTCAATTCGTCAACAGCAGCACCAAGACCCGTTACAAGCCAGAGCGGGTTCACTTTCGTCCCTACCGGCGCGTGATCTTCGTACCCCCCATGGGTATTGTCGTTAAGAAGGAAGAAATCGAAATGTCCTTCGAGGTGCGAGGGGACAGCTATCTGTTGGACATTGAGATCATGGACGATCAAGGGAATCTCACCAGGGTTTCGGGGGCTCGAGATTATTGGTCAAGGCACATAGGATCGCACTACAAATTGAATCTGAAGAAATTGGGGTTTCCGGAAGAGATTCGGGTTACCGCGGAACGTTTTGTGCGCTAGGAGGACGATGGATGTCTACCAACTCACCCATATAGTTGCACCTGCTTGATCGACTCCTGTACTCCTCTCATCCGCGCTCATCCAAGAGACTTCTCAACGTCTCCGTTTCCAACATATCCTCCTCACCCTCGGCCACGAAGTCCAGAGCCTTGAACAAAGGGTTGCCCGGCGACCAGAACTCCACGCTCTCGGCGTGCTGCTCGTAGTAGGCGGGATCGGTGGTCACCCGGAGACGCTCGGGCATTCCTGGTGTCAGGAGACTGTATTCCCGGTTCGCCATCGGCTGAACCTCGGTGCCGGGGGGCATCAAGGCCGGAGAGGAAATGACGCGGTCCAGGTCTTCCATGAGGATCGGGGACGGCGGCCGTTGGGGCATGGCGACATCCTCGGTCAGGGCGGCATCTAGGTCGAAGCCGCCGCGTTCTGCGTCGCTCGCCTGTTGTTCGATGGTTTCCACGACCTCCACACGTTCTCGTTCACGACCGGAGAGCACGGCGCCGGCTATGGCGCGCGGAAGTTGCGCAAGAATCGGTTGGAGGCGCCCCACTACCGTTTCAAACAGCCCGATGCGTCTGCGCAACGCGCGGTAGACGTCGGTCTCGACCGTGCCCTCGTAATGCAGATTGAGGATGCGGATCACCGGATGGTGCTGTCCGAGGCGGTCGATACGGCCGATGCGCTGTTCCACACGCATGGGGTTCCACGGCATGTCGTAGTTGACCAGAGCGCCGCAGAACTGAAAGTTCAACCCCTCGGCAGCGGCGTCTGTGCAGAGCAGCAGGTCTGCCTCTCCGTCCCGGAAACGGCGCTTGGCGTCGTCCCGGCCGATCCGGTGCCAGATGCCGTCGGCTCCGGCGACCTCACCGCCACGGCCCGAGAAGCACAGCAGCCGCAGATTCGGATCCTTGCCGAGTTCCTCTCGCAGAAAGTCCATAGTGTCGGTGTATTGCGTAAACACCATGATCTGCCGATAGCCATCGGCGCGCAACGAGTCGAGCGCTTGCCTGAGACTGGCTAGCTTGCTGTCCGGGGGAAGACGGCGGATGCTGACGAGCAGGCTTTGGATGTCGTCGGTTTCTTCCGCAGCCAACACCTGCTGCTCCATGGCGACCATCTCTTCCGTGTCCGGCGCTTCGTCGAGCGTCTCGTCGTCCGGCACGTCCTCGTCCAGCGAGGTCAACGTGCTGCCTGCGGTGACCGCGTCCAGATGTCGCTGGAGCGTGCTGCCAAGTGCGCGGAAACTGCTGGCCAGCCGGCGGCGATAGATGGTCATCACGAAACCCACGGCGTTTCGCTCGGACGCCGCGGCCTGATTGTAGGTTCCCGAGATGTAGTCTTCCACCGCGTCGTAGAGAGCGTGCTCGCCTGCGCTCATCCTCACGAAACGATCTTCGACCCGGCGGTCGGCGATGGGGGTCTTCAGGGTTCCGGCCTTGAAGTAACGGCGCAACAATTCCCGCGTATGCCGCGAAACCAGCCGCCGAATCGGGGTATGCGTCTGCACGATCCTCACGGCGGCCCGGCGCTCCAGCGTCTCCAACTGCCTGCGTGGAATGCTGGAACCATCACGCAATGCGCGGAGAACCTTGTTGGCCTTGAGGCGCGACAGCTCGACCAGACCTCGCGCGTCCTCCGTGGTGATCGGGCCGTAGCCACGCTCCACCGCCTGGAACAGCCGCGCCATGCGCTCCATGGCATCGGGCGAGGGGCTCGGCTGCTCCAAATCATCAAAGAAACGGAGGAACGCTTCCGCAGTCCATTCCGGCGGAAGACCCAAGAGATCCAGCAGGTCCCAGACTTCCACCGGGTGCACCTGCATGGGAGTCGCAGTGAGCAGCACCAGACCCTGAGTGCGCTCCTTCAACCCGCGCATGAGCCGAAGCAGGGCGTTCGGCCCGCCTTCGCTCTGGCTTCCCGCCCCGCGCCGGCGGGCGTGGTGCGCCTCATCGAGCACCACGAGATCCCACGGCTCTGCTTCCGTCAGGAGCGCGTCGGCGCGGTCGTGCCGCCGCATGAGTTGGCTCGACACGATCACCGCCGGCTCCTCATGCCAGTCGGCGCGGCCGACCTCACGTTCGTGGCGGCCGCGCTGCGCCGGCGACGGATACCAGATGAGCTTGCGTCCGTCGTAGATGGGCCAATTGAGGTTGAATTTCTCGCGCAGCTCGATCTGCCATTGCCCGAGCACCGCCTTGGGCGCGAGGATGAGAATCCGTTGCGCGCGGCCCGCAAGCCACGCCTGTCGCAACAACAGCCCCGCCTGGATGGTCTTGCCAAGCCCGACCTCGTCGGCGATCAGCAGCTTCGGCGGCCAGTTCCCGTAGAGACGTTCGAAGGCACGCACCTGATGCGGCCACGGCGTGACCGCAGCGGTAGCCTCGCCAACGCGCACACCACCGCCGGAAAGGGTCGGGGCGCGCCGGATGAAAGCCCACACACGCGTTCGCAAGTCGACCGATGGGACCGGCTGCGGCTCGGGTGTAGCGCCGGACGGCGGCGTCTCCGTCTTCCCCTCCACCACTCCCTTCAATCGTTCCGGCAACGCATCGTCGGCGGGCAGGAAGCGCAGCAGGTCGCGCCGCACCGCCTCTGGAACGTCGAACATCGCCAGGCGGGGACTGTGGTTGGCCCAGATACGCGCGAAGTTCGACTCCTCGGCCACTACCCGCTCGGGTTGCGGTCCCCAGCTCGTGTAGACGTTGATGCTTTCCCAGTTGGTGCGCCAGCCGGCTGCGGTCTCGTTCAGGCTGCCGTTCCAAGCGATCTTCTCGCCCGTGCGGTCCTCTATTATGCCGGCCTTCTCGTGGAAGATTCCGTCATCGTTGACTGGCTTACCGCCCGCATCGCAGGGCACCGCCACCTTCACGTCGAGATAGCCGCGGGCGACCATCCAGGCCAGGAGCTCAAGAGCACCGGCAGCGCCGGTATCCGGGGGCACGAGCGGCAGGTCCACCAAATGCTGCTCAACTCGTGCGCGCAACTCCTCGCCCCGCTCAATGGCTTTGATCTCGGGGGGTGCCAGGGTGCAGCCGACGATGAGCCGCATGCGGCCGCCATTGCCCACCAAGCCCTCGATGCCGCGCGCCGCCAGCGCGAGAGCGCCAGCGTTGAAGTAGCCGGTCAGGCGGTCGTAGCGCTCGGCGTCTTTCAGGGCCGGAACGTAGAAAAGCCGGACGAGGTCGCCGTCGTCCGGCGTGTACTTGAGCTTCCACTGACTATCCCGAAGCATGATTCAGCTATTGCCGTCCTGCCACAGCTTCAACTGCTCCGGCTCGTCAATACGGTCGCTGTACGCAAACCGGGAAAGGTTGTAAAGCGTCTCGAAGTCGGTGCCCGATGCCGCGGCCTCTCCCGCAAGCTCGATTCCGGTGAAGACGCGAGAGACGGGCAGCACCTCCAGCACTGCCTCCAGGGAGGCGAAGAAGCGCGGGTCCTTGTCCACCAGGGTCGTAGCGAGCAAATCGCGCGCCGCGTCCAGGGATCGGAGCCGGGCCAGATTGGCCGCGTGATGGATCGCGTCGATCATGCCGCGGGAGCCGTCAGCCGGACCGAGCGTCCCCTTGGCGGCTCGCGTCGCGCTGTCCCAGAGCCGGATGTCGCTCCCCTTCTTTTCGGCAAGTCGGCCGACAACGTCACTGTCGAGATCGACGCCCACGGCGCGCGCCAGCCTGAGCGCCTCGTCGTACGAGAACACGGGCGCTTTGAAGGCATCCCAGGCAAGCACGAAGAACGCGGTCGCGGCGTCGAGATCGGCGTTGGCCTTGAGATGGGTCAACTGCTCCAAACGCCAGCGCTTGACCTCCCGCCGGGCAACGCCGAGGGCGTCTTCCGGCGTTGCCGCGTAGGGGTCCCACTCCTCCTCGAACATCACGTGCTGACGCCGACGCCGGCGCTCCGCGGGAAGCTCGCGCGGTGTGCCTCGTTTGATCGGCCAGTGACGAGAAAATTCCTCCAGCGCCGGCCCGAAGGACGCGAGGTAGAGATCGACCCCTGCAATACCCGCCTCCTGGAACTCGCGGACCCGCGACCGCACCGCGGAGGCGACGCGCGGCTCCACGTCCTCCCAATAGAGATCCGGCTCGTCCCGCGCCAGGAACGGATCACGGACGCGCGGGCGGCACACCAGGAAGATGGTGCTGTTGGCAGCAGCCTTGTCCTTGATGTGCAGGCTCCCTTCCGCCTCGGTGTTGATGGGCCAGGAGGCGGTGATGGCGAAGCCCGCCTCGATCAACCCCTTGGTGAGCGCATCCCAGGCCCCCGTGGCCTTGTGGGTGAACATGAGGGTCATGATACCGTCGGGCTTCAGCACCCGGCGGCACTCCGCAAAGATGGCCGCCATGCGCTCCTGGTAGTCGTCACCGGCGTGCGCCCGCGCTCCCTTCTCGCCCTGAAACTTGGCCGGATTGGCCACCGCCTCGTTCTCCTTGTCCGTGAGCTGGCGGCGGAACAACTCGGGAAAGACATCACCGGCAGTGCGCTTGAGCCAAACGTAGAAGAAGTCCGAAAGCTCCGCGTACATGACGTTGTCGTAGTACGGCGGGTCCATCACCACTGCATCAATGGACTCGTCCAGGATGTGGTCAAGGCTGTCGCCCGGCTTACAGGTGATCGTGACGGAGGGTGGTGGCGAAGGTTGATCGGCCTCCTCGTCAACCCGGTCGAAAAGATCGGGGCCGGCAGCGTCGACGCGGGAGTCAGGATGGACCAAGGCCACCAGCTCCGCGATGCACTTGGCAGTCTGTTTGATAGCCCAATCGTAGCCAAGGCCGGTAATCAACGGCGCCATCTCGGCGTAAGACCACTTGAACGCGAAATCATGTCGGTCGAAGGTATTGACCATCACTTGGCGATTCGCATGCCACCGGGTCATCCTGGAGTTGTAATCGCGCAGCTTGTCCAGGGCCAGTGCAAGATACCCGTAGGCTGCCTTGTGAATCTCATCGAGCTGGCCCGCAGCCCGATCCGCGTCAAACATGTCCCGGAATATTTCCACACTCGTGCCGTGGCAAAGGAGTTGACGGGGCGAGAACAGGTCACGCCACAGTGGCATTCCGTACTGTATCGGCCGGTCATCGTTGCTGACCTTGGGAAACCGTTCACTAGGGACGACATCCAGAGCCTCCCACTCCGGAAGCTTTTCGTCGAGCCGCGCCAAAACCTCCGCGCCGTTGTCGTCCTCCAGACACGGCGCTCGGTAGCCACGCACCCACTTCACTCGAATTTGCCCCGTCTTGGTCTCATACTCGACTCGCTCTTTGTAGACGACAGCGTAAAGCTGTTCGCCCATCCTCCCAGCCTGAGCCTGCGCCTTGATCACATCGCCATCGATCACTCGCCCGCAATCCGGAAATGGACAGGTCCCGTCACCACGTGCCACCGTACCCGCTGATTGTTCCGCAACGGCATGCACCACGTCGAACGTACAAATGCGCCCTTTCGAACCAGGACCATCGCCAAGATGGGGAGTTAGCCTGACCCCCGTACCATCGGACGCGAGCCTCCAATTGGGGGACAGTGGCACACGGCCCTCACAATAGGGACAGGTAATCGTGCGAGCCCAAAGAAAATTCGTGGATATGCAGTCTTCTTGGGCTTCGACCGGAAACCAAGACGAAAGCAATTCTTCACGAAGCTTGATAAAACGCGCTGCCAAAAGTTCAAACTGTCGGCTAAGGTATCTTCCGTGTTCGGACGGCCACTGTACCGTAGCTCGCATGACGAGCGTAGCGACCGGATTGAGATCGTTGGCGAATGCTTCAAATCCGACCCTGGATGTCTCGAAAGGAATGCTTCCACCGCCGGCAGTCGGATCGAGGACGGATAATTCGGAAGGTTGCTGACCGACGACGTCCATCAACCAACACCTACATTCGTGACCAGGGACATGGCTGAACGCGCGCGGGTAACCATACGCCTGTCCTTCAAACCGTTGACCCGTCCTTCGAGCTGCATCGATTCTACGCCGCGAAGCGACCGGATCGCCGTGGATTCCGATCACTTGCAGAAACTTCTCCCGATCCGCATCCTCCGGCAAGAGGGAGGCCAGAACCGCCGCCCGGGACGCCACTAGCGGACGCCGAGCCCACCAGACGTGGAGCCGGTTCGGCGCAGGGAACGGCGTCATCGGCGTCCGTTCACGAATGCTCTCGATACCTATCTCGGCAATCGGCAACCACCGTTCGATCAGGCGGGTATCGGCCATACGATGCCTTCCATCATCCGTCCCATTATTTCAACGCCGCGTAATCTTCGGGCCGACATAGACGATATAGACCGGTTCGCCGACTCGTTCCGACCATGAATAGTGGAGCCGGAGATTCATGTGGCGCACCTTACCGTGCCAAGTGCACAGCAGTGTCTCGCCGATATCGGTAGGATGAGGAAACGTCAACTGATTGTAGAAACTGCGCTTCTCGGTGTCCGACGAGTCCGAAAACAAGGCATTGTCACCGGTGAAATAGTCCTGATACAAGCGTTGGCCCTCCGACGTCCGCCGCCCGGACTCGTCGAAGGCTCGCGAGCGTTGATCCAGAATATTCAGGAGTACGAGAATGCGCTCCGCGGCGCTCTTGGCGAACGGCATACCCGCAAGAGGATCGAAGCAGGCGTCGGCGAACGTCAGTCCAGTGCATCGAAGGATCGAAACCCGTCGCAGGTCTTCCCATGACCCGAGCGGCCCCGGCGCATTGTGCAACGACTCTTCCAGCGCCGTGTCCGCCCTCCAGTTCTGGAGTTCTGTACGTCGATCTTCTTGCCCTGCGTCGGTCCGTCTCCAGGTCACCGTTACGGGAGAGAAGTCCCAATCCGACGGCGTGACGCTGATCAGACCGCTAGCAAGTCCGTGTAGGCTACGGTAGCCCGCTTCTCCGACTGCGGAATCCGTAACGATTTCGTGTCTGCTTTCCAACCAGTCGTCGGCGCCGTGATGCCGGATGTCGTCCCAGAAAGGGCCGCCGCGCGTCATCCAACTCAGGGCCGATCGCCGCTGGGCCTCGGGAAAGTGCTGCATTGTCTGCGGCATGGTCATCCCGGCAACCGCCTGTGCGGACAAGAGCCCCCGACTGCAATACACCTCGCGATCGAAGCGTCCGGCAACTGTGCGCATAGCCATCAGCCGTGCAAAGGCCCCGCGGAACGACGCCGGATCGGGAAACTGACCGTGCACCGACAGTTCGTTGACGAACAGGTCCACGTCAATCCCAACCAGCAAAGTAGTTCATGTCCTTGTCGAACTGATCGAAGAAACCATCGGGCCAGGTATCAATGTTGCCCTCGCCGTCTAGGCTCGGACTCTGCACCTGCCGCATGGGATCCAGACCGGCCTCCTGTCGAGGCCGAAAGAAGTGCAACGCAATGTCTTCTGGTAGCAACAGCTGCTTTTTGGCCGCTCGCCGGATTCCGTTCAGCACGTGATCACTGTGCGTCTCCAGCGCCACTTGCACACCGGCAGCGGCGACTTCGGCCATGAACTCACCCATTAGCGCCTGTCCGCCGGGATGCAGGTGAACCTCAGGATTCTCGATCAACAAGAGATCGTTCCTGTTCGCGGACAGTGCCGCCACAACGATGGGAAATACCTGCGTCAAACCGAATCCGGTGTGCACCGGACGATGGAAATCCATGTCCCGGGAAGTCCGAATTCCCAGTGTCACCGCGTTTGATTGAGGGAGCTTGTCGATCGTCAAACCGCATCCAGGAAAGAACTGGCCCATGCGGGCCTCCACCTGACGCAGACGGGTCGGAGGCGTGTCTCTCATCACCAGCCCGTCAATGACCGGCTGGTCCAGACCGGAATACAGCACACTGGCTGCGTATTCTCCGGCGGGACCCACGACAGGTGCCACCTGCGGATCCTCCAGCGGATAGGACTCCCGAGGGCCCAACCTCTCAGCCGTCAAATAGGTCAACCCGCTCAGGCGCGCCGTCAAAGGATCTTCACCCTGTCCCGGCGGCAACAGGCGCCAGAGTCTTTCGGGCCGTTCTTCTCCCTCTCCGTTTACGCGGACGCGTTCGACCGCCATGGACATCTCGCCGCGTTCGCCAGCGAATTCCCACTCATAGGCAACATCTCCGTCCAGCAAGGCGAGCCCGCAATGACGACGCCCATGGACCTGATCAATCACGTCGGACACCGAGCCGAGCCGAATGGCGGCCCCATTCAACATCAGCCGCGTTGACCACTCGTGCTCGCGAATCGTCTGATGCAGCAGAACGAGCCCCTGTAACACCGACGATTTCCCCGATGCATTGACCCCGGACAGCAACGTCAGTGGACGTAGAGGCAGCTTCAACAGGGAGAAACACTTGAAGTGTCGAAGTTCAATCCGCGTAAGCACCCAAAATCCCCTCAAGCGCCTTCCGGGTCGCGTCGAAACGATACCGCACTTTCTTGGCATCGTTCGGTCCATAGGTGATAGACGTGTTGAACTCTTCGTCTTCAAGCAGGCGGTAGAACGCTGCACGGACCTCCTCGTGGCGCGATTGCACCCGCTTAGAGGCATAATGCGACAGTCCCGTTGACATCACGTCCCAGAGCGACGCATTGAGAACGCCGCGGCGTTCTTGCTCTGGCGTGTGCTTCCTGAATGAATGGCGTTCAAACAGTCCGTAATTGTTGGCCAAGCTCCGGCGGAAGGCTCGACTCAGTTCCTGGAGTCCGTCTTCGGTCATCGCGTTCATCCGCCGCAGGCATTGAGCCAAGAATTTGTCCATGTCACCGCCGTATTCCGCTAGCGGGAGAAGCCGAAAGGCGCAAAACCTGTTGACGAACTCCCGGTCCCTCATCTTCTTCCTGTTCAAGCTGTCACCGGTGGCCTCGACAAACGTATCCGTGGCGGATTCGGTCTTCAGAAAGCGCGTCGCCGGTCCCATGAACAGACTGTTCCGCATCTGCTGCCGGGTGAGCGGCTCGCCGCTGTTCACCCGTTCGAAGATATCCAGGCGCGCTTGTTCCGGCGCCTTGGAGTCGATGATGTAGAAGATGAGATTGCAATCCTCGACCCGGTTCTGGAGCTTGGACGACAACTCCGAAAACCGTCTGCCATCCAGTTCACGACGATCGGGAAGGCGCAGCCGCAGTTGGTCCTTGACGAAACGCTGAAATGTGGAAAGACGCTGTAATCCATCGACCACCACCATGCGGCCCTCATCATCTTCCGCCATGTAGAACACCGGCAGAGGAATCCGCATGATCACGGACTCGATCAACTTGCTCTGCTTGTCTTCCGGCCAAATGAATTCACGCTGGAAATCAGGATCCATGACATAGGTATCCTGATCGATTCGTCGAACGACGTCGTGGATCGTCCGGTTCTCGTGTCGAATCAACAGATCATCGAGCGGATAATCTCCCCAAGATCCCCCTTCGGGGTCGAGACCCTCAATTTCTTCATCGTTCGGCGACCCGGCAGCTTGCTGAGCTGTCGGGTTGTCGTCAAGGTTTACGTCTTGCATCTCACTTGCTCCATTCCAAACATGCAGAATCGACCGCGCGCCTCCGATCAAGACTGTCCGCCTGACCTCCGATGCCGATGCACGGTCACGACGCCCATCATGCTCCCCCGGCTCGACGACACCGGTTCACGTTTCCCTCAGTTGCGCAAATCCCGTCGAATGTCCTGGGCGCCTTCTTCAACCTCCCGCGCACCTTGGGCTCAAGTCCGATCTCCCTTTCCAGGGCCGTTGTGTGCGGTAACAGAAGACCAGCCGAAGGCGATCCCTGGATGAGCTCGGGCAAGCGAGCCGGACCGAGTTCGATGCTAAGCGACATCAATGCATAGATGCCATCCTTCATGGAGTTGTCAAGCGTCGGGAGGATCGCGAGGATTGTGTCGACGTCCTACTCGCATCAGTCCCGAGATGGCAGTGAGGCTCTCCATAGCCTTAGATACCGGCTCCAAGCTATGGATGAACATGCAGTCCAGTTACGACTTGTCGCACGCCAAGCAGCGCAGAAAGGAGCTAAAGGTAGAGTCCATTATCCCGGCGTAGGATTCTGGGCGCTTTCGGCTCCGTCAGCAGGAAGCGCAACGCCGTCAGCACTCGGCGAGGGTGTCTGCGGTGCATGGCCATGCCGAGCCAGTAGGCTGCCTCCTCACGCCCCATGGCCTCGATGCCTTCGGCAACGGCGCGCATGTTGTCGCGGCTTCGCATCGGAGCGAGGGTGCGGAACAAAAGACCGAGCGTCAAGGCCAAATCTTCGGAGACGGCATAGCCCTGCTTCCGTTGGTCTCCGAGGACGGGTTTCACGCCTGCCTGTGACAGCCGCTTCAGAACCCTGTGTTCCACGAGTTGCAGGTTGCGGCCTTTCAGGCCGGCGACACGAATCGCTACGCTCAGGTGTGGGGTGGCGGGGCTTGGCATTTGCCAGATTTCGTACTCCGCGTCGGCGGGGCCGTGGCGTCCGATGCGAAGCTCGTAACGCGGCGCCGATTCCGGCGTGTCGATCTGGGCAACCCGTTTGAGACGCGCCATCAGGCTGCGGCCTCCCTGGCGGTAGCCATGACGAACGCGGCGCCGCTGGCGAAGCGCGACAATCGCTCGGTCATCTTCTCCGCGGCGTCGCCCTGCATGGGAAGTCCTTCGGTGAACGTCAGCTCGAAGCCGACTTCCAGGGTCCGGGAGGCGGCGTCGCGAAGTTGCGGTTCGAGAAACTCCCTAACAGGCTGAGCGTCGGACACCGGTCCCTGGAACACCAACTCGAACGAGCCCTGGTCGCGGGTCTCGTAACCGCCGGTCAAGGTCACGAGCTTGTCGGCCCCTGAAACCGCGCCCATGGCTCCGAGCAAGCGAAACGCATCGCCGGCTTCGAACAGGCGGATAGTGAGGACGGCGATCTTCTCGATATTGCGGTCGCGGGCTTGTTCCCAGAGTCTGGCCAAGGCTTCGGTCAGGAGGCCTTCGGCCGACAACGCGCCGGGTGAAGGTTGCTCGTCGGGCGGTGGGTCCACGACCTGGCCTCCGCCCTCGTTAACGGGCTCGACGTACTTCGTCTCTCGGTCGGGCGGCTCCGGTTGCTTTCGCGGCCAGATTCCCTTGTCCATGGCGTACGCCATGGTGAAGACCGCGGACTGCTCGTCGATGACGATGGTGGGCAATGGATCGCCCGGACCGCACAACAGATCCCCGCGCTGGTAGACGTATTCTTCCCGTTCGATGCCGCGCAGGACGCCGCGTATGAAGATGTCGTCGCCGCACAGCATTGGCAGCGCGGGGTCCCGGCGGAACTCTTCACGCAAGGCCAGGGTCGTGATCTGGCCCTTGCGGAGCGGCGTACGGTCGCGCACGTAGGCGGGTGAGTCCGGCTCATCCTCGGACAGGCGTAGCTTCGACAGGTCGCGGAGCGCCCGCACCACTTGTCGTTGTCCCGAACCCGGCCGGTCCGAGGTCGATTGGACGTCGATGGCGGTGTGCGCCAGATCGACATCGCTCCCGCCGATGCGGTTTCGCGATGGATAGAACACGTGGCGGTAGCACTGCTGGACGGCTATCGCCAACTCCTGCTCGGAGCGCGCTTCCAGCTCGCGGATCTTGTCCTGCTGGTGTTCGGCGAGGTCGACGAGACGCTCGGGCTTCTTGAGATCCTGCAACGCCAGCCGCCGTTGCGCCTTGCGCCGCATTTCCTCCTTGCGGGCGTCTTCCGCAGCCAGGAACACCAGATTATTGCGCAGCGCCCGCAGGGCCGAGCCTTCTGAGCCCTTGCGGGAGTGGATGCGCGCGATCAATTCGGGAACGCTCTCCACGGCGCTACCGATGGCGACGCCGTCGTAGGCGAGCACGATCAGCCTTGGGCGGCCGTCACCGACTTCGTCCGGCACGTCGAAGGGACCGCCGGGAAAGGGAATGGCTTCGAAGGCGCCGCCCGCGCCGCCGCTGAAGATGCCGCGAATGCGATCGTCCAGATGCGCGCGGGTCTCGCCGGCGTCGACGTGTTGCTCCTCGCGGCGGATGATCTGGCTGAGGTTCGCTTCGGCAAGAAAGCGCAGGGGCGCGCCAGGCCGGTCGTCGAGATAGGCCGATTCGGCGACGAACTTTCGCCGCGCCTCCTCAATGAAGCTCGTGTCCGCGGCCGGCGCCAGTACCGAGTACCGCAGTTGATGGGGCGACAGGCCCTTCAGCGGGTCATTGAAGGCCAGGCTGTGCATGAAAATCGTGCGCGCTACATACGTGGCGTAAGGCGGCAGGCCGCGGTGATGCTCGGCGTCGATCTCCCCGGCAAGCGCCCTCTTCTCCGTACCGGCCACGTCATTGGCGATGGCGGGCAGGTACGCTGTCTGGCCGAGACGGGTAACGATCTCCTGCCGGATCGGCTCGTAGCCGGGGTCGATGTGGTGGAGATGGATCGCGGTGGCGTCCGCAGGTCGTTGATCCCAGAGATGGCCGATGGTGCGGGCCAGGAGCCGCAGCATCCCGCGTACGCGCTGGAAGTTGCCCAGGGTTGCAGTCTTGGCGGTCAAGGTCGCCAGCACTTCTGGATGGAGCGGGTAACTGGCGAGAAAAGACTCCGTTGTCTCGGGTCGGCCGGCCTCTCCCGACAGGGATTCACCGGCGGCAGTCCAGAGGTCGCGGTAGGCAGCGACCACCGAAGACGCCTGGGAATCGTCAATCGATTCGAAAAGGCGGCGGCGCAACACCTGCGCCGTCTCGTCTTCTTCCGTGGGGTTCAGCAGGGTAGCCTTCCGGGCGGAAACGCTTTCGGCTTCGGCCATCCGGTCGGCGATGAACTGGTTCTCCGCGCTATAGGCGTCGGTGGCGCGGCCGTCCTTGCCGATGGCGAGAGTGTAGACGAGGGCCGCATTGGGCGCACCCTCCACGGCCTTGAACAGGGATGTCAGGAAAGCCGTCAACTGGTCGTGGGCATCATCGAATTGCCGCACCTTGCGCAGGTATACCGAAAGCTCGTCGAGCAGGATCAGGACAGGCTCGCCCCCGAACAGTTCCCGCAAAGTTTCGGCTCCCGGCGCGACCCGATGCTCGTCGCTGTTGCGGACCCGTTCATATCCTTCCCGTCCAGCGAGGGTGTAGGCGATCTCGCCCCACGGAGTGCAAGCCAGCACGCCGTTGCCCATGGCCCGCCCGTTGGCCGGGTCCGCGTTCTCGCCGTCGAACGCCGCGACACGGACGGGGCCGTGCGGGAGCAGGTCAGGTTCAACGAACTCCGCGGCGTTGGGCACGTTCGCCATGCCACGGGCTGCGTGCGCAAGCGCGATCAGCCCGTGGGTCTTGCCGCCGCCGTATGAGGTGTCGAGCCGAAAGATCGCGGCGACCTCGCCACCCGAACCGCTCAAGCGCCGACAAACATTGGCCAGAAGGTTCTTGAGGCCCCGCGTGGGCCACGTATGGGCAAAGAACCTCACCGGGTCCAGGTACTCTGCGCCACCTTCCCCCAAGATGACCTGGGCCAGATCGGCCGCGAAGTCGGCTTCAGTAATGGCTCCCTTGAGGACGTCCTCCCGAGGACGGCATGTATCGAATATCGTCGGGACCGTCATGGCTATGCTGTCCGCCTCCTTCCCTCGTCGCCGGCCGCGTTCTTTGGTCTGTCGGCACGTGGTAGTCCTAGTGCGACCCCTGTAGGTCCAAGACCACCCCTGTTCTCCTTACCACAATAACCGATTCGGAGGTGCTTGTACCATTTCCGGTCTCTATTGGTACCGTCAAACCGCCCGGTCCAAGGACCGTTGAAAATACGCTGCTTGACCAAGACAGCCCCTTGGCACGCCTTGATGGACTGGACTCCCCGGACGTCGGCGGGATGCGCACAGACATGGCCTGACCGAGCTCTCCGTGCAGCCGGTCCCGCGGTGACGGTGTCCGGTCAGGCTGGCATTGGGACGGACCGCATACCTGACTCTTTTGACAGATTGTGGATGAAGTTGCTGGGTGCGATGATCGCGCTCGTCACCAGCATCGCGGTCGTGCCAGCTCATTACTGGTACGCAACAGGCAAGCTCGCCCTGGCGGGAGCCCTGATCGCACTCGGGTTCGATGAGTTCGCGCTGACCGAATACCGAACAGCGTTAAGGACGTGGGTGGTACCAGCGCCGTTTCTCTAGTCGTCTTCCAACTTTGCGTCGAGGCTAGACAAAATGGCACTGCCGTTTGAAAACGCCCAATCTGCCAAGGTAGGCTCAACCGTAGCACCATGAGCCGCTTGATTCCCAGCCATGATGATCTCGTGTAATCCACTAAACGCAGCGTGGTCAAACACTTCGCGCTTTCGAAGTTCGTGGAACAGGCGCGACAAAGACCTTTGAGACGGGATGGAGTACTTTTCCGCGAGTGCCCGCAAGCGATGTTCTACCTCGATCCTCAGCGCTACCAGTGCTAGGTTGGGGTCTTGATCCGTAACGGACATGAACTTTGGTAGTTTAACGCTCTCCGTAATAGGGTTTGCATCGGTCACTTTCTTTCCTGCTTCTGCAAGATCCCTGAGTTTGATTTCCCATCCACCAGGAAATTTCATGCTTTCAACGATCGAGGTGAGCCAAGGCACTAGGGCGAGAATAAACAGCCCAATTGATATTACATCGATCTTCAGGTCCGGCCAAATGAGGCGTGCGGCTATTAGCAATACCGCGACGACGGAGATGCCGCTCTTTAACCACACGTTCTGCATTGGTGTCCTTAGGTCTTCGGTATGGGTCTCAGAGCACTTAGGTGTTGTCTGGAGCCCATCTCTATGCCTTGACCGCGGTCACCCTAACTTGCACGTACCCAAATAGCAAGTTTCCGTCCGGCTTTGTGGCTTCCGCTGGACCACAGGAGCTATTGAAGCTCAGGCACCAAGGCCGAATAACAAGCGAATCTGGTTCCGGGAAAGGACCGCGACATGGCTGAGTTTGTTTACGATTGCCCCCATTGTGGTACGCGGAAAGCTGGCTTTACAAGGATCGGTTCGGATCACGGGCACGCTCAAGGCCCCAAAACCACATGGAACTTCATGTTCGTTTGCCGCGTGTGCTGGAAGGGTATCCTTGTCAGATTCTCCAAAGTCGCCGAACTCCCTGCTGGTGTTCCCCGCGGCGTCACCTTTGATTTCGGGGGTCCTATGGATGTCCGCGGTGATCCGCGCGCCGAAGGATACAGCCTCGAAGAGGTCTACCCGAGCCCCATTGCCCCTTCGGCCCCAGATCATGTCCCTGAACACTTGGCAGACAACTATGTCGAGGCCCTCAACGTCCTCCAGGGTGGCCACTGGACCGGCGCAGGGGTCATGTTCCGAAGGGTCTTGGAGATCGCTACCAAAGACCTTGCCCCTGGCACCGAGCGCGATAACCTCCGAAAACGAATCTCCGACTTGGTTGCCAACGGAACCATGGACCCCGGTATGGGCGAGTTGGCGGATTGCATCCGTGATGAAGGCAACTTTGCCGCCCACGACGTCGATGATTTCGACCAGGAATCCGCAGAACAACTCCATGAGTTCACTTCTCTCTTCCTGACCTACACCTATACTCTTCCGCAGAGAATTAAGGACGCAAATGCCAAGAGAAAAAAGCCTTAATCAGTGATGGACAGGCTGGACAATCGTTCGCTCACGCGAACGGACTATACTCCCCGCCTCTGTTACCGA
Source organism: Deltaproteobacteria bacterium (assembly GCA_028818775.1). Taxonomy (NCBI): domain Bacteria; kingdom Pseudomonadati; phylum Myxococcota; class Myxococcia; species Deltaproteobacteria bacterium. The sequence continues at coordinate 25,099 of JAPPNE010000110.1, forward strand.
CCGCAAGCGAGAGTTGCGACACGTTGTTGTTCTATGGACTGACCGTGACCTAACAGGCCGTGGAAAAACCCACGGATTTGAGGATTGGTAAGTGGCGCGGAGAGCGACGGGGTGAGAACAGAACACTCGACGGGTTGGGATAAACCTCTTTGTCAGGCCTTTTCATGGCCGAGACCGTGGCGCAGACGTAAGCCGCCACCCGAAGCATGCTCACGTGCCGGCTCCCAGGGTTCGCAGCCGCACCAGGTTGTAGGCAGCGAAGGTCAGGGTGAACTGGAAGTCCACTTTGGGTAACCCCCGATGCTTGAGTTTGCGCAACCCGCCGACGGTCTTGGCCCAGCCGAAGGCCTCCTCGATCCGCTTGCGCACCCGCTGGCTGTGGGCGTAGCCCGGGTGACGGGTGGTGCGGCGGTCAATGGCCGAACGCCGGTTGCAGTCGTTCTGCGCCACATGAGGACTCACGTTCACCCAGCGCAACCCCTCGACAAAGTCTTTGGTATCGTATCCCTTGTCCGCACCCACGGTGAGCCGACCCTTGCCGGGTCGCGCCTCCAGCATGGCCAGCGCCGACTCCCGTTCAGCCCGGCCGCCGGCTTGGGTAGTGCGCGTGTCGACGATCAGTCCATGGCGGTTGTCCATCAGAGCATGCCCCAGGTAGCACAACTTCGCTTCCTGCCCCTTGCTCTTGCGGTACTGCAGGGCCTGCGGGTCAGTGCTCGACTCATGGGTTGCATTGCTGCGCTTCTCTCCCCGAAAGTCTGCCTCGGCATTGCGCCCACCACCGCCCGGTCCGTTTCCTCCCTTGGGACGAAACGACTTCATCGACGCCCACGCCTCCAGCAACGTCCCATCCACGCTGAAGTGTTCATCCGACAGAAGCCGCGCCTCACGCGCCTGCACCAGGATCTTCGCAAAGAACTCCCGAGCGATGTCCGAGCCGATCAACCGCTCCCGGTTCTTCGTGAATGTCGAGTGGTCCCATACCGGGTCGTCCATCGACAGACCCACGAACCACCGGAACAGAAGGTTGTAGTCCAGTTGCTCCACCAAAAGCCGCTCGCTGCGGATCGAGTAAAGAACCTGCACCAAAAGCGCCCGCAGCAACTGTTCCGGCGCGATCGAAGGCCGCCCCGTGTGCGAGTACATCGCCTCCAACTCCCTCGACAGCTCTTCCAGCGCCCGGTTCACCATCTCCCGGATCGGCCGCAACGGATGGTCCTTGGGTACCCGAGCTTCCGGCGATACATAGCTGAACATGCCTTCTTGACGCGGATCTGTGCCTCTCATCCACTCCTCCGTCTCGGTACCTACGTATGAATCATCTTTCCGCGTCAGATAGTCTTTTTCAACAACCTGCTAAAGGATCGACTTCGGCGACGGGACGGCGATTCTTCCTTGCGGGAGGTTCGGCGGTTCGTGGAGGAGGAGTTGCTGGAAGAACTCGTTCCAGGAGGTGCCCGCTTCCACGGCTGGCGGCCAGTTGGGGCGATCATCCGGCCGTTGCGTTGGCAGCCGGTGTTTCGCCGGCGCGGTAGTGTAAACGAACCCATTACGGAGCCACGGGACGGTTTTCTCGGAGGCGCAGCCCGTGAAGATGCTCACGGTTTGTGACTGAAGGACTTTCTCACCCATCGCTCCTTTCTGACTTGGCTTGCGGCACTTGTGGGTTTCCGCCCAGTCCAACTCCACGCTAGTTTCCATGGAGGCGGAAGTTCCGCAAGCCAGCGCACGCCTGCGTGTCCATGTCATAAGTCGTTGTAAATTCTATATATTTTGGCTTGAAACGATCACGAAACCGGCTTATCTTTTCCCTTCAGTGACCGTTCTGGGTGCGAGCCAAGGGGGTGCCGGGGACGGCGCATTGCGTCCCGTGCGCCAGTTTCGTAAGCGGAAGCGCGGCGCAGCGTCGGCGGTCGGAGAAGGGAGATCGGCGCATTGGGGAACCGGGCAAGTTACGGGCGTCGCACCGGATGGATGGCTGTCTTCGACCCCGGGACGTGGGGCTGGGCGCTGCTCGCCGCGGCTGTCGGCGTGGCCTTGATGTCGGCGCTGGCGTGCGCGGTGGCGCTGGCGTGGAGCACCACCGGGCATGACTGGTATGCCACGGGCAAGCTCACCCTCGCGGAACTCCTGACCGGACTGGGCTTCGATGACCGCACTCCGGTGGAGTACCGGACGAGGGCCGGGTCGATGGTGACGCTCACGCGCGACGGTCTCATGTACAACGGCGAAGCGCTGCTGGCGCGGGATCACGTGCTGCAGACCGCAGCCAAGGCTGCCCGATTCGGCGCCTGGTGCGGTCTCGGCGGCGCCCTGCTCTGCCTGGCGCTGTTCCGCCACGCCATGGAGGAACTCCGGTTTCACGGCGCGGCATCCGGGCCGGAACATTTTCAGCGTCCCGAGGCGCGGGCCCGGTTCGCGCCGCCCGCGGTGAGGCCGGAGCTCCTGGCGACGCCTCCTTCCGCGGGCAGCCCGCCGGTCCGCGCATCGGAGAACCGGCCGTCCGCGCCACGGGTCTCCCGGCCGCCGGGGAAGGACCGTGAGGCCCGCGACACCGGCAAACCGCCCGCCGGCGCGGAAAACAGCCGCCAACCGGACGCCGCGGCGCCCCCTGCGCGTGCACGGCGCCAGTACGGGCGCTGGATCTGATGGTCGCCTCGATCGGCGCGGTGGCGAACCCCTCCCAGGGCGCAGCCTATTACGAACGCGACGGATACTACGCGAAGGACTCCCCGGAGCACCGTGCGGCGAGCGCCTGGGCGGGCCGCGGCGCGGCCGAGCTCGGCCTCGAGGGACCGGTCGACCCCGACGCCTTCAGGTTGGTGCTCGAAGGCGAGGTGCCTGACGGCTCGGGGCGGAGGCTCGGCAAGCGCGGCAAGGACGGCGAGATCCACCACCGTCCGGGCCGCGACCTGACGTTTTCAGCTCCCAAGTCCGCATCCCTGGCCGCGCTCATCGGCGGCGACGCGCGCATCGTCGAAGCGCACGACCGGGCGGTCATGCGGGCGCTCGACTGGTTCGAGAGGAACGCAGCTGAGACCCGGTTGCGGGACCCGGAGAACGGCCGGATGGTCCGCGCCGGCGGCCAGAAGGCGGTGATCGCCGCCTTCCGGCACGACACGTCCCGGAACCTGGACCCGGCGCTGCACACCCACTCCGTGATCGCCAACATGCTGCTCGGCCCCGATGGCAAATGGAGGACGATGGCGAACGAGAGCCTGTACGGCTCGAAGATGCTCCTGGGCGCCCTCTACAGGAACGAGCTCGCGGGCGAGCTGGCGAAGCTCGGCTACTCCATTGAGAAGACCCATTCGGACGGGCGCTTCGAGATCGCCGGGGTGGCGCGCGAGACCATCGAGACGTTCTCGACGCGGCGGGCGGAGATCGAGGCGGCCATGGAGGCGCGGGGCTTGGGCGGGACGGCTGAGAACCAGCACCTGGCCCGGCGGGCGGCGCTGATGACCCGGGCCCACAAGCGCGACGTGGACAAGGAGGCTCTGCGCGGGACCTGGGCGAAACAGGCCGCCGATCTCGGGTTCGACGCCACGGCGCTCGCGGCACAGGCCATGGAACGGAGCCTGGAGGGAGCGGAGAAGGAACGCGCCGGGGCGCGGGAGGCGGCCGGGGATCGTCAGCCGGACGCCGCGCGCCAGGGAGACCTCTTCGAGTCCGCGGCGCGGACGGGTCCCGCGCGCGAGGCGGTGGACTGGGCGCTCGCCCATCTCTCCGAGCGGGATGCGGTGTTCTCCAGGACCGGCCTCCTCGCGGCCGCGCTGGCCTACAGCCCCGGCTCAGCATCCATGAGGGAGATCGAGGGGGCGGTGGACGCGCTCAAGCGAGAGGGCCACGTGCACGAGGCGCCGGCGCTGGGAGCCGGCGGAGGGCTCGCCACGGACAGGGCGGTGGCCGCGGAACGGGAGACCATCGCGCTCATGCGGAGCGGCGCGGGCCGGGGCAAGGCGCCGATGCGCGGCTGGATGGTGGACAGGCATCTGTCGAAGGGACCGCTCACGGCGGGTCAGAAGGACGCAGTGAAGCTCATCCTGAGCGAAAAGGACCGCACCGTGGGCGTGCAGGGATACGCAGGGACGGGCAAGACGAGGATGCTAGACCGCGCCCGGACGCTGGCGGAGAAGAAGGGCTGGCGCATGGTGGGACTCGCGCCCTCGGCCTCAGCCGTGCAGACGCTGGCCGCCGAATCGGGCATCGTGTCGGAAACCCTGCAGCGGTTTCTTGCAAGGAACGCGGGCGTAGCCCAAGGCCGGCTCACCAGGAAGGGCGCCAGGGAGATGCGCGCCGTCTTCGCCAGGACCGTGCTGGTGGTGGACGAGGGTTCCCTTGCCTCCACGGTCCAGGCCCGTGACTTGCTGAGGATCGCGGGCGAGTTGCGCATTCCGAAGCTGGTGCTGGTGGGCGACACGAAACAACTCGACGCGGTCGATGCCGGCAAGCCCTTCGCGCAGCTGCAGCAGGCGGGCATGAAGACCGCGGTGATGGACGAGATCATGCGCCAGCGCGATCCCGAGCTCAAGGCGGCCGTGGAGGCGAGCCTCGCGGGCGACATTGGCAAGGCGTTCGAGAAGCTCGGCGCCAACGTTGCGGAGGTGAAGCCTCAGAACATCGCCGGGGCGGTGGCGGCGCGCTGGCTCGGACTCTCGCCGGAAGAGCGCGAACGCACCGGGGTGATGGCGCCGAGCCACGAGCTGCGCGAGGGGATCAACGCGCACATCCGCGAGCGGCTTGCCCGCGAGGGCCGCATCGCGGGGCCGGCCCTGCACACGCAGAGGCTGGTCTCCAGGGGCTACACCAACGCCGAGAAGGCGCTCGCGGCGAACTATTCCCCCGGCGACGTTGTCGCGTTCCACCGCCAGTACAAGCGCCTGGGGGTCGAGAAGGGAGACGAACGCCGCATCATCCGCGTCGATCACGGCAAGCGGACCGTCCATCTCGAAGGACCGGACGGAGCCACGGTCGCCTGGAAGCCGTCGGAGATCGGCGGGCGCAGAGGCGGCGCCGAGGTATACCGCGCCGAGACCATCGAGCTTCGCGCGGGCGACCGCATCCGCTGGACGCGCAACGATCCGGACCTGGGCCTCGTGAACAGCGGCGCCGCAGACGTCGCGGGCGTCCGGAACGGGCGGGTGACGTTCACGCTTGAGGACGGCGGGAAGCTGACGCTCACGCCGGGCGACCCGCAGCTCCGCCATCTGGATCACGCATGGGCCTCGACCGTGCACGCTTTTCAGGGGCGCACGGTGGACAACGTGATCGCCGCGATGGAGGCGAACCACCCCCGGCTCACGACGGCCAAGTCCTTCTATGTGGAGATCTCGAGGGCACGGGACCGGGCGGAGCTCGTCACCGACGACGCCCGGGCGCTCCGCGAGCGGCTCGAAGCGGTCACCGGCGAACGCATCTCGGCGCTCGAAGGCATCGGCGAGGTCGTCCGGCCGGAGCGCGAACGCGACGGGCGAGCGACCTTGGACAGGGAGCGGCCGGACCCCAGGACGGCCGCTCCGCCCCCTCCGGAGAAGGAACTCGATGGCGGGCCTTCGCAGGGAAAGACCCCGGAGCCCGAACCGCCTGTCCGCGACAAGCGTATCGACATGGACCTGAGCCTCTAACAGGGCTCGTCCGCGCCTTCCCTTCCCGCTTCTGGGAAACGATCCGTCCGCAGTCCGGCAACGAATCGGCTCACGCCGGGCCTTCCTCCATCGTCTCCTTCATCACGTTGCGCGCCGCCGCGACAAGGTCGTCGAGCTCCTTCTCGCGCCCGGCGTCGAGCATCCGCTCCCGGGCGAGGGTGGCGAGCACGTAGGCCATGCGCCAGGTGGCCTCGATGAGAGCCAGGTGTCCGAACGACAACGTGGCCGGAAGAGCCTCGCCGAGCCGGTCCTCGGCGATGGCCAGCGCCCCCGAGCGGACCAGTTCCCCGACCGGAATGCCGTGCCGGGTGGCGGCATTTTCGATCAGCCGCCACTCGGAATCGGAGAAACGGATCGAGTGCGGCCGGCGCACGTCGCTCCGTTTTCCGGCCGCCTTGCTCCCTGTTTCCGAATTCTTGCGATCGTTTTGCGCCATCCTCTCATCCCTTTTGCCCTCTGCAGGCCAGCCCACGGCCCGCTCCGCGTCTATTCCCTGCTCTGAAACAGAGCATCGGTGTCCCGGTTGCGGTCGAAACCGGGATGCCCGGCGAGGTCGTGGAGAGCCTTCGCAACCTTCCCGCCGGGACTGTTGCCGGGCGCCTTGATGGGGCCACCGCTTGCCGGATGCGAGCCTCGACCGGGCGTGTTCGGGCCGTGTTACGGGCTACTACAATACGGTTACACCGTGTAACACGCCGCAACACCTTCTGCGACGCCAGAGAATACATCGCGGGATCGCGGCGCGACATGCGCAGCCCTGGGCCGGCAGGGATGCGGAAACGGCGTGTATGCTCTGGAGAATACACTCGTTCCGGCATGTGCCCGGCATCCCCTGTCGTCGAGAGCGCATGGGAATGCATGCCAGGCGCGCACCTAGGCTACACCAGCAGCCTGCTGCGTCCGGTGTGAAAACCAAAGCCGCGGCACGCGGTCAGGAAGGACAAACCCAAGGTATGAGCGAAAGAGAATGGATGGGGGCGAAGCTCGCGGAAGGGAGCCGCCACGGCGATTGAGTGGCGGACAGTGCGGGAGGTGGTGAAGGCAGCCGTGCGAAGCACGCTGCCGGAGGCTCTGGCAGAGGCGCTGACAATGGAATGGACAGTACAGGAAGGTGAAGTGCGGAGGCCGGTGACGGCGAAGCCCGCACCGGGGGAAGCGAACGCGGAGGGCGACGCCGACGACGAGCGCAGCGAGGCGAACGGCGTGAGCGCGGGCGATGTCGCCGAAGGCGGCGAGCCGAGCGAGAGCGCACGGCGGGCTCGGCAAGCAGTCCGTTCACGAAGCGGCGCGGCCGACCGGCTCGACGTGCAGTGGGCGCCGCGGTGAAGCTGCCGCGCCATGATCGTCATCACCGACACGTTCACTGGCGTTGTCGCCGTCGTCGTCGTGACGGGAACGGGATGGACACTGCCGCGATGGCCGGCAGCGTCGTGAACATGAAGGGCGTCACCGGCAACGAAGATGAGGCGAAGCCCGCGCCAACGACGCGGACGTGAACGGCGGCGCCGACGACGAGCGTAGCGAGGCGGACGGCGTGAGCGGGGCGATGTCGCCGGAGGCGACGAGCCGAGCGATTGTCGGGAGGTTGGCGCGAGGCAAGGAGTTGAAGACTGACGCACGGAGGAGGTCGGCGCGTTGACGATCAGCGTCGCCATCGGCAGCACCGAGGCCGGGCGGAGTGATGCGTGGAGTGCTGACGGTGCTGACTGAGCCGACGGCGGAGGTGCAAAGCGCGGTGCCGGAGGCTCGGGCAGTGGCGCAGACACCGGTGCACGGCGAAGTGCGGAAGCCAGTGACGGCGACGCGCGCACCGGCGAGGCGGAAACGGGACCGGGCGTGATCACGGCGAGCGGAGCGAGGCGGACGGCATGAGCGGAGCGATGCCGCCGGAGGCGGCGAGCCGTGTGGGTGTAGGGACGTTGCGGGGTTTCCGCGAGGCAAGGGGTCGAAGGACGGACCGGTCCGAAGGCGGGGAAGGCCCACGTCGCCGAGTGGCGCAGGGTAGGCGCGAAGCGGGTCCTCGGC
>JAPPNE010000111.1 GCA_028818775.1 Deltaproteobacteria bacterium
GCACCACGCGAGGAAGAGCAACGCAGCCGACGGCAAAAAGGACCCGCAGATTCATGACGCTATTTGTAAGACAGGACACTAATAAAGGTAAACCAAGCCGTACAGCACCGGCCACAGGGCCACGACGAACAGCCAGTACATCTTGCACGTTTCCACGCCGACGGTGTGTCCGGCGGCGAAGCGCCCGCGCCGGGCCAGCATCCACACCACCCCCACCCACACCAGCGCTCCAAGGACGTGCAGCCCGTGGAGGCCGATGAGCGCGTAGAAGGTGGAGCCGTAAAGGCCGCTGCGCATGGTCAATCCGAATCCGATCAGCCGCACCCATTCGTAACCCTGAATTGTCAGGAACACGGCCCCGAGCACGGCTGTCACGAGCAGCCAGCCGGACAAGCGGACCTGTTCGCGGGCGGCGGCGGCCAGCCAGGCCCGGTGCATGGCCACGCCGCTGGAGAGCAACACCAGGGTGTTGAAACCCGTGATCCACACCGGGAGCCGCGGCTGGCCGGCAGGCGGCCACACCTCGCTGCTCAAGCGCAGGACCAGGAACGCGCCGATAAGCCCGGCGAAGAACATCACCTCGGCGCCGATGAACATCATCAGACCGAGGCGCGCGTTGCTGATCACCGGCTCCGGCCGGGACGGCGGCGGAGGCCCCTCGCCGTAGGCGGACACCGGGGACATGGCGTCCGCCAAGTCCTCCTTCGGCATCCTCGCTGCGGCTTCCCTTGCCATCAGTGTTTTCCGTCAATGAATCGAACCGCAAACCCGCTTCTTCATGAGCACACGCACGCACGCCATCAGCCTAGTAGACCACCAGGAAGACGATGGTGGCCAGGATGTAACCCACCACGACGGCGCCGATCACGAAACCGAAGCGCCTGGTGCGACTGCGACTGCCGGCGGTCGAATCCATATCAAACCGGTATCCTGTCCAGGGCCATGGCGACGAAAAGCAGCGGCAGATAGAACAGCGATGCGAACAGCAAATGCCGTGCGCTCGTCACCGACCGCAACGCCGCCAGCCGGATGGCGTAAACGAGGAATCCGGCCCCCAGCGCCATGGCCGCGAAGTAGTAGATCTCACCCGCGAACCCCGTCAACGTGGGCATCAGGCTCACCACCAGCAACGCCAGACAGTGGCTGATGGCTTGCCGGCCCGTGCTTCTGCCCTCCACGTCCAGCACCGGAAGGAACCGGATGCCGGCGCGCAGGAAATCCTCCCGGTAGAGCCGCGCGATGGCGAGGTTGTGGGGTATCTGCCAGAGGTAGAGCACGCCGAACAGGATCGCCGCCTCCAGGCCGAGGGTGCCTTGGGCCGCGGTCCATCCCACCACCGGCGGCAAGGCTCCGGGAACCGCGCCGATCAGGCTGCACACCGACGATTTCCGCTTGAAGGGCGTGTACAGGAACAGGTAGGTGACCGAGATGATGGCGGTCAGGAGCGCGCTGAGCACGTTCACGGCCACCATCAGCAGCAACAGTCCCGCCGCCACCATGACGCTTCCGAACAGAACGCACTCCAGCGGCTGCACGCGGCCCTCGGGAATGGGCCGGTGCCGCGTACGTTCCATGGCGGCGTCGATGTCGCCTTCCAGCGACTGGTTCAAAGCCAGCGTGCCGCCGGCGGCCAGTGCCGTCCCTAGCACCGTATGCAGCAGCGCCAGGTAGTCCGGCAACACCTCCGAGCCCATGTAGAAGCCCACCAGCGTGGTCATCAGGACCATCAGCACGAGCCGCGGCTTGGTGAGCTCCAGGTAGTCGAGCAGCCGGCGGGCGTAGGACGTCCCGACCACGTATGTTTCCGTTCGCGAAGTCACGCGGGCACCCTTTCGGAAACCACCCCGTCCATGACGGGAAGCCGTCCGGCGCCAAGCCGGCGAAACGCCCACAGGGTCATCACGACGCACACCGCCAGCATGAGCGCGCCGGTCACCACGTGACCGGTGGTCACGGCGACGGTCACGCCGGGCTGCCACGCCGCGCCGATGGCCAGGAAACGCGCCGCGTAGGAGGCCGTGCCCAAACCGAGCTGGAGGAGGAGAAGCACCCCCAGGAACAACGCGAGGGACCGGAACACCGGCGCCTCTTCACCGATCCGTAGCGCTTTGAGCACCAGCGCGGCGATCTGAAGTGTCACCAGCAACGCCATGAGCACATGCAGGACCACTCCGGTGCCGGTGTGGCGGATGACCGCTCCCAGGAGGCTCTGGACGTATATCAGGAGCGTGGCCGCGAGGCAGAACCACTGGAACAGCGTCCAACCGGCCGCCGCCGCCTCGCGCGCCATCTCTTCGGAGTTCATGGACGAACCCGCCGGCTCCCCTAGCCGCAACGAGGGAGACAGCATGCCCGGCCGCGCTTCGAGCCACGCGCGCGAAGTAAACAGCGCCATGGAAACCATGAGGGCGAAGAACGCCTGGGCCAGCCCGGCGTGGATGATGGCGAAATCCTGCTCCAGCCACACGACCCTGAGACCGCCGATGATCCCCTGCACGATCACCAGCACCAGGGCCGCGATGCCGAGCCGGCGCAGCCACGCCCGCGGCTCCTTGAGCCAGAGCCACACCGCCATCACGAGGGTCAGGAAACCGACGCCGGAAGCGACCAAGCGGTGGCTGTGCTCGTAGAACACCCCGTCCACCATCCGCGCCCAGGGGAACAGGAACATGTTGTGGCCGAAGGTCGTGGGCCAGTCGGGAACCGCCAGCCCCGCGCCCTTGCTCGTGACAAGGGCGCCGACGAACAGCAGAAACAGGGTGGTCCCGGCGGTGGTCAGCGCCAACCGATGGAGCC
>JAPPNE010000112.1 GCA_028818775.1 Deltaproteobacteria bacterium
CGCGACGCGAGTTCTGCAAGGCTTCGAGGAAGATTTCGATCGGGCGGGAAGCCCAAAACTTCGTGACGCGCTTGAGCGCGTTCTTGTGGACCCGGGCGCGAATGGTCGCGGCCGGAGGATTGGCGTTGTTGGTCATGTGGGTCTCCGTGATGGCTGCAAAAGCAAACGCCCCGCCCTGCGGTGTGCGGGGCGGGGCGCTTGCGGGCAGAGGAAGGTTCAGACGCGGCGCAGGAACTCGGGCAGATCGAGCCCGTCGCCGTTGTCATGGCCGTTGGCGGCACGGACCACGGCATCGCCGTTGACGGCAATGGTCGGGGCACCGGGTTCGACCGACTCCGTGGCTTTGGTACTTTCGCCCACGGAGACCGGCTCCGGCGCATTGGCAGGTGCGTCGGCGCTCCGCGGTTCCACCTGCTCCACGGGGGCGGCCTCGTCCGGTTCCGCCGACGCTTCCGCATCGGCCACAGCTTCCGGCGCCACTGCGTCCGCGGCCATCTCCGCGCCGGCATTCTCGACACCCGCGCGGCCCGCGTCGAACGCGGCGAAGCCGGGCGGCGTCCAGGCTAGCGCGGCCGCGTGGGCGGCGGCGGTGACGCCTACCGGTGGCGTGCCGGCCGCGAATGCCTCTTCCATCGCCTTGGCGAGGTCAGCCTTCTTGCTCTTGGCCCGCGCCGAGGCCCACGCCGCTCCCAGGGTCTCCCTGGCGATGTCCAGGATGCGGCCCTTGTTGATGCGCGACCACAGCATGGCCGCGGTCGGGCGAACCTGGCCCGCGAAGTCGATGCCCAGCCGGGCGATGGTGGCTTCCAGCTCGGGACGCGCCCCGGGCTCGAAGGCCAGTTGGCCGTTCACCGTGCGCGCCACCGAGGCCGCGAACAATGCCTGCTTCTCGGCCTCCGGCAACGCCCGGAGCGCCGCGAACGATTCCCCGTCGTCCTGGATCGCCAGCCAGTCCAGCGGCAGGCCGGAGCGGTCGGCGAGCATGGCCTCGCCCGGGCTCCAGGCGCCGAAGTCCTTGTCGTTCATGCGCATCGTCGGACGGTCGGGGGTCTCGCTGATGGCGATGTCGAGGGCGTGGGCCTGGGAGGCATGCGTGAACACGGAGCGGCCGAGCTGGAACAGCATGAGGTCGAAGGCGGCCTCGAAGTCGTTCCCCAGATGCGCCTTCACCAGGGCCGTTCGGATCGATCGGAGATCGTCCGAGAGCCCGATCCCCACTCCCGCCTCCTTGCGCGCCTCGGCCTCGGGATCCGGGGCCGGGGCCATGGGGCCGGAGATGGACGGTCCACGGAGCCGGTCGGACCCCGTGGCCTCGCCGTTCTCACCGTCACCGGCGTCACCGCCGTTGCTGTTGTCGGCATCGGCCGGCTTGGGCATGTCCCCGGGACGGACCAGTCCCTTGATGACCTGGAGCTTGCCGTCCCGGCCGATGGTGGCGATGCAGCCCGCGATGGCGTAGTCCTCCGCCTGGTAGGCCGCCCGGGCCTCCACCGCCGCGTGGATCTCGTCCGTGCGGGTCTCGATGGCGCAGGCCTCCTCGCCGAGTTGCTCGGTCCATTCGTCCTCGTCGAGTTCGCAAAGCTCGTCCTCGCGGGAGCGCAGACGCTCCAGCTCGGCCGCCTCCTCGGCCGTGGGTGTTACGGGTTCCGGCTGGATGCGCCCGTAGCGCGCAAGCTCGGTCCAGTCGACCTCCGGCACTGCCGTTGCCCAGCGCCAGCGGGTCGCCAGGTCCTTCGCGGTTTCGTCCAGCTTCTCCATGGCGAGATTGTTCAGCAGCACCGGGTCCTCCAGCCAGACGCCGCTCTCGTCCTCGTCCGAGAAGAGGTCCCGCAACACCGCTCCGCCCGCGGCCTCGTAGGCGTCGACCCCCACGAAATGCGCCACGGCGGAGTTGGCCGGAACCCGGTCCTGGGTGAGGAGCCGCTTCACCTGCCAGGCGGTGGGGCGGTAGCCCTGGCTGGCCACCTGCTGGTAGACCGTCATCTGGCGGTGATGGTCGGTGGTGACGGCGAAGCCCTTGAGCGTCTCCAGGTCGATGGCGCCGGCGCGGTAGGCGTCGAGGAGTTCGGGCGCGGCGTTGCCGAGCCGAAGACGCTGTTCGACCAGGCGCTCGGAGATGCCGAAGCGGGCGGCGATGGAGGACACCGATGAGCCGGACTCGGCCAGGTCCCTGAACGCCGCCACCTGGTCGGCCGGATGCATGGCGATGCGGACGACGTTCTCGGCGAGAGACAGCTCGGCGGACGGGGCATCGCCGTCCACGACCAGGCAGGGCACAGGATGGGCGGCGTCGAGCACGCCGTCTGCGGCTAGGGCCTTCAGGGCCGCGAGGCGTCGTCCGCCCGCGACCACGGCATAGTTGCCGCCGGGGCCGTCGCTTCGGACGACGAGGTTCTTGAGGAGCCCGTGGGCGGTGATGGAAGCCTTCAACTCGGCGTCTGCCGCCGCATCGGGCGGTGTCTTGCGCACGTTCTCCGGCGCGATCACCAGTCGGTCGAGTGCGATCGGGTGGATCGCGGGTTCGTGGATGGGAGCGGTATGGTTCATCGATTCCTCCTTGCATGGTGGTTGGCGGGTATAGCGGCTCTCTCTGCCCCTGTCTGCCGCCGGGCCTCACGCCAAGCTCCGCCTCCGGGCGGTGTTGGTGCGGCGATCTGGGGCGCGATTGTCGGCGGGACGGGCTGCAACGAACGCCGGAGCCGGGATGGCGTCCGGAGTCCGGAAGTTGCCGGACACGGGAAAGCTCGTGCGGACCGGACTCCGGGCGGTGCGGACGCAACGTCGGAAGTCCGGGAGGGGCCGTCGGAGGCCTTGGGGGTCAGTTGCCGGTCACGTGCTTGTGAAGGTCCTCGGGGTCGACGATGGGTTCGCAGGAATGCTGTGGCGGTGATGTGGAATGGCGTTCAGGAAGCGGAGTAACACCTGGAGCGGGTCGTGGTACCGGAGGCGCGCGACCGCGCCTGTCAGGCGGTGGCGAACCTCCTGACCTCGACCGGCTCGCGGTCATGCTGCGCGCGCCAGAGGTCGTACTGCATCTGCTGGGTCAGCCAGCTTTCGGGGCTGCCGCCGAAAGCCTCCGACAACCGGATGGCCATCTCGGGGGATATGCCGAGGCGGCCGTTGAGCAGCAGGGACAGCGTGTTACGCGATACCGCGAGCCCCTTCGCGGCCTCGGTCACCGTCAGGCCCAGGGGTTCGAGGCACTGGCGCCGGATGAATGCGCCCGGATGGGGCGGATCGTGCATGAGCATGAGTATCGTGCCTCCCTAGTGGTAGTCCAGGTAGTCGACGTCGGCGGCGTGGCCGTCGTCAAACCGGAATATGACCCGCCAGTTGGCACGGACCGTCACCGCCCAGAAGCCGGCATGTTCGCCGCTGAGCCGATGCAGCCGGAACCCCGGCAGGTCCATGTCCTCCGGGGTCGCGGACGCGTTGAGGCGCACCAGGACGTCGCGTACCGTTTCGCGGTGCTCCGGGTGGATGCGCCGCGCGTCGCCGCGCTCCATGAAGCGCCGGAGCGCCCTGCTCCTGAAGTTGCGTATCATGATGAAGCGTAATGTGCACTATGGCGCATGTCAACGACGGACGTCCGCCGGGATGCCGTCTTGAGCCGGGGGGCTCACGGAGACCGCGGCAATGGCCGCGGTTGCCTCGCCGTCGGCGGAGCGCGAGAGGAGGCAGAAGTTGTCGAACCGGCCGCCGGTCAGGGCCTCGAACGCGCGGCGGTGACCCTTGGTGATGTTCCTGGAATGCGAATCCGGGCGTTGCGGCTTGCGGACGGCGGCAGATCGGTGGTAGGCTTCGAGACGGCGTTGGAGTCATACTCACACTCACCTCATGCCTGCGGGCGAGCGCGGGGGTTGTGGCCCGCCCAGCGCCGCTTCCCCCCTCCACTGTCCCCGTCCTCCCTGGTCGACCTCTCGAAGCGGCGGCGCGCCGCGGCGAGGTCGTGTGGCCGCGCCCGGTGCAGGGTCAGGGTATAGGTCCGTGATCCGTCCTGCGACGACTTGACCGCTCGTATCGGGCATGGCGGCGACCTCCGTGGGGTGGCGTGGGGGGCGCCCGGCCGGCGGGACGTTCGCGGCGAGCGGATCAGTGAAGGTGATCGTGGTCATGGAGCAGCTGGTCTTCCATCTCGCCAAGCCAGGAATAGCGACCGGTGCGGGACGACCATTCGTCCATGTCGCCGTCGTCGTGCGGAAGCTCGTAACCGGAAAAGGCGCGCCAGTCGCCGTGACCGAACCCCCGCCACAGGGCGCCTGCGAGGCTTGCGGCGGCGGTCCAGGCAATCGCCGCCACCCAGAGCAGGCCGATGTGCTCCGCCCCCGTGTCGAGGGCGAGCGCAACGGCGGTACAGACGGCGGCGAGGGCGAGTCCGCCCGGCACGATGGCGCGTACGGGCCAGGCGGTCCGGCGCACGGGGCGGTCCGGGCCGCCGTCCTGAGCTGCGAAACTTCCTGTCATGTTCATTGCCTCCAGTGTGCCGACGGCGCCGGCGCGATTCCCGGGGCTTCTGCCGCCGCGCCGCGCTTTTCCCCTTCCCTCAGGAGGCTGCGATGTCGATGCGATCGCCCCACGGCTCGCGGGTCCGATCGGACGGCGGCGTCCCCCAGTTGCAGAACACGATGGGGTAAGGCGGCTCGGCCTCTGGATAGCTCGAGCACTCCATGTCCGTGAGGTACAGACACACGGTTGGCTGTATCC
>JAPPNE010000113.1 GCA_028818775.1 Deltaproteobacteria bacterium
CGATCTCGAAGCCCAGGTCCTCGATCATCCGGTGGGCGTCGGAGGCGTCCTGGCCCGACGTGGTCAGGTAGCCGTTGACGAAGATGGAGTTGGCCGGGTAGAGGCTCAGCGGCTGCAGCGAGCGCAGGTTGACTTCCCGGCCGCCGGCCACGCGGATCTCCTTGCCCGGGTTGACGAAGCGGAACAGGCACAGGACCTTGAGGCAGTACTGCGGCGTCAGGTTGGAGCGCCCGGCCATGGGGGTTCCCGGAATGGCGTGCAGGAAGTTCACCGGGATGGAATCCACGTCGAGTTCCCGCAACGACACCGCCAGGTCGATGACGTCGTCGTCCTGCTCGCCGAGTCCGACGATGCCGCCGCAGCAGGTGGACAGTCCCGCGGCCTTGACGCTTTCCAGGGTCGCCACGCGGTCCTCGTAGGTATGCGTGGTGACCACCTCCGGGTGGTAGCGGCTGCTGGTGTTGAGGTTGTGGTTGACCCGCTCGACCCCGGCTTCCTTGAGGATGCGCGCCTTGGACTCCGTGAGCAGCCCCATGCACGCGCAGATGTTGATGGGGACGCGGCGCTTGATCTCGGCCACGGCGTCGGCCATCCGCTCGGTTTCCTTGACCGTCGGGCCGCGGCCGCTGTTGACCAGGCAGAAGCGCATGGCGCCCGCCTCCTTGGCCCTCACCGCTGCTTCCACCAGTTCTTCCTTGGCCATGAACGGGTACTTGTCGATCTCGGCCTCGGAAACCGACGACTGCGAGCAGTAGCCGCAATCCTCGGGGCACAGTCCGCTCTTGGCGTTCATGAGCACGTGGATCTGCACCCGTTTGCCGAAGTAGTGGTGGCGGACGCGGAAGGCGGCGTCGAGCAGTTCCGGCAGCCTTTCGTCGGCGCCGTGAATAACCGACTTCATTTCAGCCGGCGACAGAAGCTCTCCGGCGAGCGACTTTTCCGCGAGATCCGCGTACCTCGGTTCCACATTGTTCATGGGGGTTTCGTGTAACATGGAGGGTACGATTCCGCAACCAAACCGCAGGCCGCCGCAGGCCGGTTAGCCGATGAAGAGCTGGAAGATCGCACCCCGCTGGTTCGACACGGTCTTGGGCATCAAGAGCCGCGGCTCGGGCACCAGGGCGCTCTGCGCCACCTCCCAGTTGGTCTGCGGCAGTGGGTCCAGCGCGCGGATCTGGTCGAGGGAAAGGTACACCGCGCGGTCCACTTCCCGCCCGTCTGGCGTGGGCTCGGCGGTCAGTCCCCGGAGCAGCAGCACGACGTACAGGCTGTTGCCGGATTCGGCGTCGTAGCGGCTGCGGATGCCCAGCACTCCCTCGACCTCCGCCTCGACCCCTGCCTCCTCGGCCACCTCGCGCACCACCGCGTCCTCAATGGTCTCGTCCGGCTCGATGAAGCCGCCGGGGACCTGCCAGTTGCCGTGCCCGCGGCGCGACGCGCGGCGCACGAAGAGCAGGCGTCCGTCCCGCACCACCGCCCCGCCGACCCCGATGTTGTAGCCCGTGTTGTAGCGCTGCGGTATCGCCATGTCGTCCTTTCCGTTGCGGGCGCTCCCACGCCACGCCCGCTGCCGGCGAGCGCTCGGGGCGGGAACCGCCACCGGTCCGGGTGTCGGAGGCTCCAAGGGCGACGGTCATGCGCCGGTCCGCGCCGCCGCGATAGGAAACCGCGACCCCGCGATGTTATAACTTGGCCCATGAACGCGCGTCCAGCGATACTCGATCGGGACCGCCCGCGCACGGTCCCGCGGAGGACCGACCATGGGTGACGCACTGGGATGGCGCCGCAAGTTCGCCGTCATCGCCCCTTCCACCAATACCTCGGTACAGCCGGAGTTCGACGACATGCGGCCGGAGGGTGTGACCAACCACTTCGCCCGCATCTGGATTCCCGACGATCCCATCCACGACGACGCGGACTTCGAGCAGTTGATGCGCAACATCCGCGCGGAGGTGGACAACGCCATCGACCGTGTCATGACCTGCCGGCCGGACTACCTGATCATGGGCATGTCCTCGGAGACGTTCTGGGACGGCGCCGAGGGCAGCCGGCGCCTGCTGGCCAACGTGGAAAATCGGTCGGGCGTCCGTGTGGCCATGGGCTCGTACGCGTGCGAGGCGGCGCTGGAGGCCTACGGCGGCATCCGGCGCCTCGGCGTGATCACGCCCTACATGCCCGTGGGCGACTCCCAGGTGGTGCGTTTCTTCACCGACTGCGGCTACGAGGTGGCGCGCCTCAAGGGGCTCAAGTGCGAGAGCCCGGTGCTGATCGCGCATGTGCAGGCGGACACGCTGGAGGCGGCCATCCGGGAAGTGGACGGCGACGACGTGGACGCGGTGGTCCAGGTGGGCACCAACCTGGCCATGGCCCGCGTCGCGGGAGAGGCGGAACAACGCCTGGGCAAGCCGGTCATCGCCATCAACACGGCCATCTACTGGTACGCGCTGCGCCAGAACGGCCTGTCGGACAAGGTCGAGGGCTTCGGCGCCCTGCTGGAGCGGTTCTAGCGTCGCGTCCCGGGTCACAAAGAAGCCTAGGAAACTCTGACCCACTGCCGCCGGACATGGTGGCGTCCTTCGACTTCGCTACGCTCAGGACGGACGGTTGCAGGGGGAGAGATCATGTCACTGACAGTCTATCGTATCCCCGAGTGGCAGAACGAGCCCGGACTGAGGCACGGCTTCGTGGGCCGGAGCGGCGGCAACAGTGAAGGCGCGTACGCGAGCCTCAACGTCTCCTTCAATGTCGGCGACGACCCACGGGCGGTCAAGGACAACTATTGCGCCATGAAGGGCGCCGTGGGCATGGCCGGGACCCGGATGGTCACCATGCGGCAACGGCACGGCGACACCATCCTCGACGTCGCCGAACCGTGCAAGGAGGCCGGCGAGGGAGACGCCATGGTGACGGATGCGCCGGGCGTTTTCCTGGGCGTGCTCACGGCCGACTGCGTTCCCATCGTGTTCTGGGCGCGCACTTCGGACCGCAGGCTCGCGGCGGTCATCCACGCGGGCTGGCGCGGGACCTTGGGCGGGGTGGCGTTGAAGACGGTGCGGCACATCGAGAGCCGCTACGGGACGGCGCCCGGCGATCTGGCGTGCGCCCTGGGTCCGGCCATCGGACCGTGCTGCTACGAGATCGGCGCGGACGTGGCCGACCCCCTGGTGCGGCAGTGGGGGGAGCGGGCGGAGGCGGCGCTGCAATCGCAGGACGGCGGCACCTACCTCGACCTTAGACGGCTGAACGCGGCGTTGCTGGCAGCGGCCGGGGTCCCCGAGGATCAGATTCACTTGAGCGGCCCATGCACCGCGTGCACCCCGGCGGAGTTCTTCTCCTATCGGCGGGAGTCCCGGAACGGAGCCGGCGTCACCGGCCGGCAGGCCGGCTTCGTCGGTTGGTCGGATACGGGTTGAAACGTTGAAGGATGCGCGTTGGAAACAGAAAGCCCCGGCTGACGCGACGGCCAGCCAGGGCTCGGTGTACTGTCGGAATTGACCAAGACCCTCAATTCCGAAAAGGCTCGAGAGCCTAGGTCTCAGTCACCTCGCAGCTACATATGTCACTCATATTTTGACCACCTCCTTTCTCTGCTTGCGCCAATCCTAGGGAAGCGGAGGGCGTTTGTCAAACATTTTCCGCCACATGTTAGCGCAAAGCGATAATGTCCCCTTTTCAACAAAGCTAAGATGTCCCCTTT
>JAPPNE010000114.1 GCA_028818775.1 Deltaproteobacteria bacterium
GGGCAAGACCACCACCGTACGCTCCATCATGGGGTTGGTGCGGCCGCGGGCCGGAAAGATCCGTTTCCAGGGCGTGGAGATCCAGGGCAAGCCGAGCCACCTCGTGGCCCGGGCCGGCATCGGCCTCGTGCCCGAGGGGCGGCAGGTATTTCCCAACCTGACGGTGCGGGAGAACCTGGAGGTGGCCGCGGGATACGGATCCGCTTCCCAGAGCCCCGGCGCGGACTTGTGGACCGTGACACGCATCTACGAGATGTTCCCGGCGCTGGAGGCGCGCAAGGACCTGTACGGCCGCGCCTTGTCGGGCGGCGAGCAGCAGATGCTCGCCATCGGCCGCGCGCTCATGACCGACGCCCGCCTGATCCTGCTGGACGAAGCCACCGAGGGTCTGGCGCCGCTCGTATGCGCCGAGATCTGGCGCTGCCTGGAACGGCTCAAGGCCGTGGGGCAGGCCATCCTCCTCATCGACAGCAATCACGGGGCGCTCATGCAGCTCGCCGACCGCCACTACATCATGGAAAAGGGCCGCATCACCTGGACCGGCGACTCCGCCGCCCTGGCCGCGGCCGAGGACGTGCGGCAACGGTACCTGGGGGTCTAGCATCCTGCGTCACCAGGAAAACTCGCTTGTCACCTCACGGTCATTGTAGTAATTTCGGGCCAATGGAACCCTATATCCGATCCACCGACATCACGCTGACGTTCACGCCCAAGAACCGGGATCCGGTCACGGCCCTGAAGGATTTCCGCATCGAGCTGAACTCGGGGGAGTTCGTCTCCATCGTGGGGCCGTCGGGGTGCGGCAAGAGCACCTTCCTGAACGTGCTGCTGGGGCTGCTCAGACCGGACATAGGCGAGCTGGAGATCGGCGGCAAGAAGATCACCGGGCCAGGGGTCGAGCGCGCCATGGTCTTCCAGGAGTTCGGGCTGCTGCCGTGGCGGACGGTCATAGCCAACGTGGAGCTGGGGCCGGAGCTCAAGGGGGAGTCGGTGGCCTCGCGCCGCCCGCGCGCCCAGGAACTCATCAACTTGGTGGGGCTCACCGGTTTCGAGGGGCACTTCCCGCACGAACTGTCCGGCGGCATGAAGCAGCGGGTGGGCCTCGCCCGGGCGCTGGCCACGGACCCCGAGGTGCTGCTCATGGACGAGCCGTTCGCCGCGCTGGACGCCCAGACCCGGGACCTCATGCAGGCAGAACTGCTGCAGATCTGGGACAGACACAAGAAGACCGTGCTGTTCGTCACCCACAGCATCGAGGAGGCAGCCTATCTGTCGGACCGGGTGATCGTCATGACCGCCAGGCCCGGCAAGACCAAGCGCATCATCAAGATCAACCTGCCGCGGCCCCGTGGTTACGAGATGCGGCTTTCGCCGGAGTTCAACGACATCAAGCTCGACATCTGGAACACCCTCAAGGACGAGCTGACCGCGAGGGAATGATGGGATTCGGACTTTCGGAGCGTAGCGTGCGGTTCCTGCTCGGGGCGGGGGCGGTGTTGGGCTTCTTCCTCGTCTGGGAGTTCCTGCTCACCTTCGTCTTCGTCTTCAACCCGTTCTTCATCACCAAGCCGTCGCTCATGTGGCAGGCCACCGGTGACCTGATCCTCAGCGGCGAGCTCTGGAAGGACATCTACGTCAGCGGCACTCCCTTCGTATTCGGGTTCGCGGCCGCGGTGTTCATCGGCATCCCGGTGGGGGTGGTCATGGGGTGGCGCCGCCGGGTGGCATTCGCCCTGGACCCGTTCCTCACGGCCCTGTACGCGAGCCCGCTGGTGGCGCTGGCGCCGCTGCTGATCGTCATGTTCGGCGTGGGGATCAAGGGCAAGACCATCCTGATCTTCCTCCTCGCGGTGTTCCCGTTCATCTTCAACGCCTTCGCCGGCGTCCGCTCGGTGGACACGCTGCTCATCAACGTCGTCCGGTCCCTGGGAGGGAAGGAACGCGACCTCTACTTCAAGGTCATCCTGCCGAGCACCCTGCCCTACATCGTGGCGGGCGCCAGGATCGCCATCGGCCGGGGCATCGTCGGCATCATCGTCGGCGAGTTCTACGCCGCCTCCGAGGGCATCGGCCACGCGCTGATCTGGTACGGCGACATGTACCAGCTGGCGCACATGTTCGTGTGCATCCTCGTGCTGATGATCATCGCGGTGATCTTCACCGTGGGCCTGCGCAAGGCCGAGCTGATCATCGCGCCCTGGCGCACCCAGGAAACACGATGAACCGCTACCTGTCACAGTACCGCGAGAACGAGGAGCCCATCCTGGGATGGGGCTTCATCGTGCTGTTCCTGCTGGTCTGGGAGTTCATTCCCCACGTGGTGACCCTGCCCAAGGGGCTGGCGCTGTTCTTCACGACGCCGTACCACATTGCTGCCAAGCTCGTCGAAATGAGCACCTCGGGCGAGGTGGCGTTTCACTTCTACGTCAGCGCCAGCGAGTTCGTCATCGGCCTCGGGCTCTCCATCATCGTGGCGCTTCCCGTGGGGCTGGTCATGGGGCGTTTCTACACGCTCAACGCCATGTTCGACCCCTTCGTGACCGCCTTCAACGCCACTCCCCGGCTGGTGTTCCTGCCGCTGGTGGTGTTGTGGCTTGGCTTCGGCATCTGGTCCACGGTGGTGATCGTCTTCATCGGCGCCCTCTTCCCCCTCCTGATCAACACCTACGAGGGCGTTAAGAACGTCGACCGCGTGCTGGTCAACGTGGTGCGCTCCTTCGGCGCCAACGAGTGGCAGCTCATGAAGATCGTGGTGCTGCCCAACTCCATGCCCTACATCATCGCCGGCCTCCGGCTCGCCATCGGCCGCGCCATCCTGGGCGTCGTGGTGGGAGAGTTCTTCGGCTCCGACCAAGGCATCGGCTTCCTCATGGCCGAGGCCGCCGGCAACTACATCGTCGACGTGGTCTTCGCCGGCCTCATCCT
Source organism: Deltaproteobacteria bacterium (assembly GCA_028818775.1). Lineage (NCBI taxonomy): Bacteria > Pseudomonadati > Myxococcota > Myxococcia > Deltaproteobacteria bacterium. The sequence goes on from JAPPNE010000114.1 coordinate 2,926, forward strand.
GTTCATGGGCATCTCCCTCGTGATGACCATGGCGGTGAAGAAGCTGGAAGACCGGTTGAGCCGCTGGCGGCCGGAGCAGGTGAAGACGTTCTGAGGGCTATTGTTCCGCAACCCTGAGGTCACAGCGTCCCCTTCTCATAGAGTACCTTGCCCTCCCGCAGAGCGCGCGCCAGCACGTGGTTGAGGGAATCGCGCCAATAGTCCACGTCGTCGCGCGAAAAGACCAGAACGTCAGCGGGCACGTGAAAGGTTCTCAGTGTGCGGTAGAGGCGGACCAATTCCTCGTGCTGGCTGCGCCCGGGACCGAAGGGTTCGGCTTCGAGCACAAGCAGATCGACGTCGGAATTCTCCCGGTAGTCACCGCGAGCGCGGGAACCGAACAGGATCACCTGCTCCGGCGCAACCTCTTCGACGATGGCCCGCACCATACGCTGGATCAGATCGTCGTTGACGAGGGTCATGGCTTCGTCCCGGTCAAGCGTCTCAGGTGACTAAGGTTTTCCCATCAAGCATGTAATCGCTGTCCCGCCGCAAAGACCTTGAATTTCGCGACTTGGAAAGCGGAAACGTCTATGATGGTTCTCCCGCCGGCGTGGCGCTCTCCGCGATCCGCACGATGGCGTCGAGCATTTCACGGATCTCTGGATCGATTTCGCATTCAGGGACATACTCGGCCAATTCGTAGAAGTTCTTCTTGGCCATGAGGTTCGGCAGCCCGAGTCTCTCGAAGTACGCCTTGAACACCGGCTCCAGGAACTCATCACTGGCCTTGATGTCCCCGTCCCAGGGAGAACCCCTGCCCAAGGTGTTTAACGCCGTCTCTACCTGATCGATCGCCTGCCACATCACGTTCGCGCGCTTCTTGGCTTCCGCCCGTGTGAACAACGGTCCAGCTACGGCCTCGGACGCCGACGCTGTGGCATATGCCTCCAGTGTGGCTTTGGAGCACAAGTAGTTCTCGATCTCCCGGCGTTTCCACATCAGACATTCCACCGGTGCCATGTCTCCTGGCGCCGCCTCCATCCTATCGAACAACACCACTCCTCGAAGCCCCGGCACCGCCTCCCTCAGACCATGGTAGTGGTTTCGAACTGCACTGGCTTTGTTCTCAACATACTTCACGAAGGGCCGCCCAAGAACCCCCAAAGCCCGTTCGTGCCCCAGCCGCTTGGCGAAAGCGTAGAGAATCGAGAGGTCTGTTGAGCCTTCAAGGTAAAGCACCCAACCAGTCTGCTCTGCCTGATAATACTGTTCGAAGCCTATTTCCCTGAGCGCCTTTGACACTTGACTGCCACGGTCGTCGATGCGGTGCGGCCGGCCCACGAAGGCCACTACCAGATCCCGGTCAGCGGCCTCATTGAGCAGCACCTCCGAGTGGCTCGCGGCGATAATTTGACTTCCGCTGTCACGAGCGACGTCGGTGAGCAGGCGGTAGGTTTGCCGTTGGCGCAAGATCTCCAGATGCGCATCCGGCTCGTCCAGAAGCAGGACCGATCCTGGGTTTGCATACATGTACGCCAGAAGGAGCAGTGTCTGCTGAAGACCGCGTCCTGCGGAAGATAGGTCGAGTCTCGTCGCCCGTTCACGATAGCTCATCACGATCTCCCCACGCTCCGCCACATAGCGGGGCGGGTCCACGACCGTGCCGAACAGACCCTCAATCTGCTTCACCAGCCGTTGCCACTGTTCCGGCTGTTCCCCATGGACCTGGAAGCAGAGGTTACGCAGTACTTCCGCCGTACGCCCTTCCCCTATTCGGACGTCCACGGCTCCCGCATCGAGCCGAGTCTCCGTAGCCGCCAGTCCCGACATCGGCGGCAAGAAAGCGACCCGTGCGCGTGCGGCTTCCTCCGGGACCGGCATGCGCTCGGGCGTCTTGCCGTCCGACTGCCGGAGCGGCCGACAGTAGAATGACTCCTCGTTGGCGTAGTCGAACTCCAATCCGCAGGCCCAAGCTTGGTCGTTGCTCAATCCCTCGACGACGATATCGATGCGGATATTGCTGGTGCGCGGTTTGCCGTCGACTTTCTGGACATCCCGCACATGAAGATCCCTCCAGAGGAGATTGGCGTCAGGAATGGGGATAGCGACCAAGTCGCGACGGCTGACGGTGACCCCTGGGCGTTTCTCCGGTGTGCTCTTGCCGGAGCGCTTCTCATTCCAGCGCCGGAGCCCAACGTCCCAGAGGGCTAGGGCCTGCATGGCTGAAGTCTTGCCCGAGTTGTTCGGACCGATGAAAACCACCGGGCTACCGAGCTCGATTGGGACTTCGCCGAAGCGCTTGAAGTTTCTTATGGTGAGTTTGGTCAGCATTCTCGCGCCCACTCTTCGCCGTCCACTGTCCCAGATTACCCCTATTCGTACGCTGCCTCCCTCTATGGTTCCCTTCTTACTGGGTGTGTGACTACGTAGGTAGGCGCACGCAGATCCGTGTGCCCGATCCACGTACTCTTCACAAGACACCTACGAACTTACGAAAAAGTTGATAGGTGGACAAGCAATCCTGCTTTGGATAGCCCGGCGCGGCTCAGTTCATCACCACGCCGCCGTTGACGTTGAGCGTGTACCCTGTGATGTAGGTGTTCTGGGGGCCTACGAGGAAGTAGAAGCCTTCGGCGATGTCCTCGGGCTGGCCGGTGCGGCCCATGGGGATGAGCGGCTTCCACGCCTCGCGGGAGCCCGGCGCGGCCTTGGCGAGGACCCGTGGGGTGTCCGTGGGGCCGGGGGCGACGGCGTTGACGAGGACGCCGTAGGGGGCCAACTCCTGGGCCAGGGACTTGGTGAAGCCGAGGACGCCCGCCTTGGCGGCCGAGTAGGGGGTGCGCAGGGCACAGCCGGTGAGGCCGTAGTTGGAAGCGGTGTTGACGATGCGGCCGCGCCGCTGCTCCATCATGCCGGGCGCCACCTCGCGGCAGAAGAGGAACGTACCCTTGAGGTTCACGTCCAGCACTTCGCGCCACTCGGCCCAGGACAGGTCCTCCACGGCCTTCGTGTGGATGGTGCCGCCCGCCAAGTTGCAGAGGATGCCGACGGGTCCGAGGTCCTCTCCCACCCGCGCCACCACTTCCTTGATCTCCGCGGCACGGGTCACGTCGACGCCGTAGGCGCGCGCCCGCGCTCCCGTCGCGGTCAGCTCTTCCACGACCCCTGCCGCGCTCTCACGGTCCGCGTCGGCGATGGCGACGGCGATGCCCTCCCGGGCGAACCGCAACGCGACGCAACGGCCGATGCCGTTGGCGCCGCCGGTGATGATGGCTACGTCACTCACTTTCGGCTCCTTCTCTTGAACACATGCGGGGTCCCTGACGCGGGGCTGGTCCTAAGCCCGTGCCGGCGCGGGACGCGCGCGCCGGCACGCATCAGAGGAAATCCTCCAGCCGCACCTTGCCGGCGCCCATGGGCTGCAGGCGCTCGAACTCGAAGCGCCGCGCGGGGTCGCACTCGGGCGGCTTGGTGGCGTCGATCATCACCTTGCCGCCCACCCGGTGCCAGCCGGGCGCGCCGGGCTTGCCCACCTCCTGGCACGAGGGGTCCATGGCGTGGATCTTGGCGCCCGGGATGGTGATGATGTCCTCGGCCGGGTTGACCCGCGTGGAGACGGCCCACAGCACGTCGGCGTAGTTGAAGATGTCCACGTCCTCGTCCACGGCGATGGCCACCTTGGGGTGCTGGTACTCGCTCGACAGGGCGGCCATGAGCACGTTGCGCGCCTCGCCGTAGTAGCGGGCGTTCATCTGCACGACGATGCCGAAGATGCCCGGCAGCGCCAGCACGTTCTTGACCTGGGTGCCGCCGCCGACGTTGCGGATGCGCCGCAGGATCTGCGCCGACATGGGCACCTTGTGGTACACGCAGCCCTCCACCTCGGCGCCGTTCTGGATGTTCTTGAAGATGGCGTCACCGCGCATGGTGATGGCGTTGACCTGGAACACCGGGTTCTGCCCCGCGCCGGCCAGGTAGTAGTCCTGGAACTCGCTGAAGGGGCCCTCCTCCTCGCGCACATGGGGCAGGATCTCGCCTTCCAGCACCACCTCGGCCTGGGCCGGCACCTCCATGTCGAGTGTCTCGCACTTCACCATTTCCACGTCTTCCTCGAGCAGCGCCGAGGCGATGGTCAACTCGTCCCGCCCGTAGTCCGTCGTGGTGGCGGCGGCGAAGTAATACATGGGGTGATGGCCGATCATGAAGGCCACGGGCATGCTCTCGCCCTTGGTTTCGTGCTTCTGGTAGTTGGTCCAGCCGTGGCGCGGGTAGAGCAGGATGCCGGTCTTGCGCGGGCCCTTCATCTGCAGGCGGTGGAAGCTCAGGTTGCGGTTGCCGGTGTCCGGGTCCTTGGAGATCATCAGCCCGGCGGAGATGAAGGGGCCGCCGTCACGGATGCCGCACTGGTGGATCGGGAGCTTCGTGATGTCCACCTCGTCGCCCGTGAGGATGCGTTCCTTGACCGGACCCGTGGGCACCAGCCGGGTGGTGCCGGGCTCCTGCGTGCGCCGGACGAACTCCGGCACCATCTCGTCGCGGTCGCAGCCGAAGGCCAGCGGCGCCAGCCGCACGTCGCCGGGCGCCTGTCCGAGGCAGCGCCAGCCCGGGTACCCCGCGAGGTTGTCGAACAGCAGCGCGCGTTGGCGCGACTGCCACAGAAGCGCCCCCATCTGGGTGCGCGGATCCACCGGCTTGGAAATGGTGTCGAGCACACCGGCGCCGCGCAACTGGTCGATCCAGGTGCGTATGTCCTTTTTCATGGGCTGTTTCGCGGTTCGGAGGTCATTGTCGTGGGGGGGGGGGGGGGGGGGGGGGGGGCGGGGGGGGGGGGGGGGTTTTTGGGGGGGGGGGGGGGGGGGGGGGGGGGGGGGTGGGGGGGGGGGGCGGGGGGGGGGGGGGGGGGGGGGGGGGGGGGGGGGGG
>JAPPNE010000115.1 GCA_028818775.1 Deltaproteobacteria bacterium
TCAAGGGCAAAGGGGTCAGCTTCATGGAGAACCGCTGGGAGTGGCACGGCAAGGCCCCCAGCCGCGAGGAAGGCGAAAGGGCCATCGAGGAGATCGTCAACGGCGGCTAGCGGCGACGGACCGGAACGAGGAACAGCACATGAGCGCAACCGCAACACGCGTCACCTTCGGCGAGACCGTCACCCGGCTGGCCGACGACAATCCGGACATCGTCGTCCTCGACGCCGACCTCCGGAAGTCCACCATGACCGACGAGTTCTCGCGCAAGCATCCCGAGCGTTTCTTCGACGTCGGCATCGCCGAGGGCAACATGGTGGGCGTCGGCGCCGGCATGGCCCTGGCCGGCAAGATCCCGTTCATCTGCAGCTTCGCCTGCTTCGTGGTGGGCCGCTTCGAGCAGATCCGCATGGCCGTGGCCTACAACCGCGCCAACGTCAAGATCGTCGGCACTCACGCCGGCATCGGCATCGGCGAGGACGGCTACAGCCAGATGGCCACCGAGGACGTGGGCCTCATGCGCACCCTGCCCAACATGGCCGTGGTGCAGCCCGCCGACGCGGTCGAGACCCGTGGCGCCGTGGAGTACATCGCGCAACACGACGGCCCCGTCTTCCTCCGCCTCACCCGCCAGAAGGTCGCCGACGTCAACGGCGAGGGCTACGAGTTCCGTTTCGGCAAGGCCGTGGTGCTGCGGGAAGGCGCGGACGTGTCCTTGGTGGGCACCGGCGCCGTCATGGAGAACGTCCTCAAAGCCGCCGAACTGCTGGCCGCCCAAGGAATCAACGCCCAAGTGGTCAACATCCACACCCTCAAGCCCATCGACACCGACTTCATCGAGTCCATCGCTTCAAGCCACGGCAAGATCGTCACCGTCGAAGACCACGGCATCCACGGCGGCCTCGGCAGCGCGGTGTCCGAAGCCGTGGCCGAACTCGGACGCGGCCGCGTCCGTCGCGTCGGCGTCACCGAGTTCGCCGAATCCGGCGACACCGAGGGTCTGTATGGGAAATACGGACTCTCCGCCGAGCACGTCAGCGCGGCGGCGATGGAGTTGATGGATTAGCGATTGCGCGCGGCCCGGAGGGCCGGTTCGTCCCGCCTTGATTATCGCCCGGACCAGCCTACGTGGCTTGCGGTTCCGTAGCCGTTTCCGCACCGTCGCCTGACGGCGCTTCGCCCTTCTCTACCTCGGCTGATTGCGCTTCGGCAGCAGCAACCTCGCCGCCCTCCGGCCCATCCTCCGACACCACCTTCACCTTGATGCTCGGCGTCACCTCCGGCCTCAGCCGGATGGGCACGTCGTACTCGCCCACGCTCTTGATGGGCGCCTCCAGCATGATGCGGCGGCGCTCGACGTCGACGCCCTGCTCTTTCAGGGCCTTCTCGATGTCCATGTTGGTGACGGAGCCGAAGAGGCGGCCTTCCTCGCCCACCTTGACGGTGAACTCAAGGGAGACCTTGGAGAGCTGGTCGCTGATGCCTTGGGCTTCCTTGTTGAGGCGCTCGCGGCGCTGGGCGATCATGCGCTGCTCGTGCTCCAGGGCCTTGAGGCTCTTCTTGTCGGCCAGCACCACCAAACCTCGGGGGAGCAGGTAGTTGCGGGCGTAACCGTCCTTGACCTTGACCACGTCGCCCATGTGGCCGAGGTTCTCAATGTCTTCCTTCAATACGACTTCCATCGACTCTCCTTCAGGTCAGGCCCTCGGTGCCCCGCTTGAGACGACGGAAGTCGCCCCAGAGGTCGAAGAACCCCAGGCCGATGACCAGCACCGTGAGAATCTGCTCGAAGACGATGAGCAGATATCCCAGAACGCGAAAAAACATCGGGACCTTCTTGTAATGAAAGTAATACGACACGATGGCCAGCCCGTGGAAGAAGTAGAACACCGTGCATATGAGCACCAGGTTCAGAGCCAACGCCCGCAACGCGTCTCCGAGGGGAAGGAAAAGCGCGATGCCCGGCGCCAGGAGGAACCACACCATGTGGTCCGGCGACTTCCATTCCTTGAGGTCTCCCACGTGGCAGAAAAACGAGCGATACTGCGGGAAATGCCACGACAGCAGGGCCAGATTGGCCAGCACCACGATCACCAGCATGAAGAAGATCATGCCCGGCAGCATGCGCACGAAAAGCGCCGCCATCTCGCCCGCGTGTTCCCGGAGGTACTCGATGGTCTCGTCCGGGAGGCCCACCCGCTCGTACACTTCCAGGGTCATGAGTACCTGGGCCTCCGCGCCGGTCTGAAGCGCGGTCCAGAGCGCGGAGAGTGAGCCCGCCAATGCGGCCGCGGTCACCAGCATGGCCGCCATCGTCAGGCCGGCGGTGCCGCTCACCACCGTTGCGAGGTTCCAGCCCCTTCCGAACGAGAAGAACAGCAGGTAGGTGACCAGCGCGAACACCAGGTACGCGGCCGCGGCTTCCAGTCCGGCCAGCGCGTAGACGCACACGGCGACCGCCAACGGCAGCAGTTGTCCCGGCTGACGCCCCAGCCTGACGCCCACGAACAGCGCCGGATAGACGACCAGCGGCACTGCCGCGAGCCCGAGAAAGGGCACCCTCAACCCCGCAAAGAAGAGCAGCAGGGTCGCGGCCAGCCCCAGCCCGAACCCCGTGAGCGTGTCCAGCCCCTTCATAAGCCGATCTCCGGGCGACGGAGGCGCCGGGTCAGAGCTTGACGGTGGTATAGGGAAGTAACGCTACCAGGCGGGCGCGCTTGATCGCTTTTGCCAGGCGTCGTTGACACCAGCAACAGGTTCCGGTGATGCGGCTCGGAGTGATCTTGCCCCGTTCCGTCATGAACCCGCTGAGGAGCTTGGTATCCTTGTAGTCGAAGCGCAGATCCTTGTTGGCGCAGAAACGGCACACCTTCCGGCGCGATACGCCGCGCCGGCGGGGCGGCGCATCGCCACCACCCGAACCTCTTCTCCCACGATATTCTGCCATTATCCCTCAGTTCATCCCGCAGTTCTTGTTCGTCGGTCCGCGCCGCGGGGAAGACGCTACTCCTTCAACTCTTCCTGCGCGTTCTCCGTCGCCTCCGTGGCTGCCGGCGGTGGCTCCGCAGGCTCTGACGGCGAGGAGTCCGCCGGCGCCTCCGGCGCTGCCGCGGTCTCCACGGGCGGAGCCGCCGGCTCGGGTTCCGCGGCTGGTTCCGGTTCCGGTTCAGCGGCCGGCTCGGGTTCGACCGCCTGCACAGGTGCGGCTTCCTGTGCCGCTTCCGCCGCTTGCGCGGGCTCGACCTCCGGCTCGGCCTCCGCCGCCCGCGCGGCCTCCTCCGGGCGCGCCAGGGACCGCACGTCTTCGTCGAGCACCACGGTCATGCAACGGATGACTTCGTCGCTCAGGCGCATCACCCGTTCAAGCTCTTCGCTCGTCCCCGCGGACGCCTGGTACTGCACCAGGTTGTAGAGCCCCCGGCTCTGCTTCTCGATGGGGTAGGCGAGGTCGCGCATGCCCCATTCCTCGAAGTGCGTCACCGTGGCGCCCTGCCCTTCCAGCACCCCCCGGAAGCGGTCCCAAAGGTCCTGGTTCCTGCCGCTGTGAACCGGGTGGACGATGAAGAGCGTCTCGTAATGGGTCGTTTCGTCAGTCATGGTCCGTCGAGATTATCGGAACTCCTTGTCCGACATTATTGGCCCGGAACCGATTGTCCGGCGCCTTTCCGTTCCTGCCCCAACATCTGAAATGGCGCCCATGGAGGACGCCATTTCAACCGATACGGGCCTTCCTTAACTAACACAGGGGTAGGCCCATTACAACCATCCGTCTCACACCAGCAGCGGCGCGATGACCAGCGACACCACCGACATGAGCTTGATCAGGATGTTCATGGACGGCCCCGAGGTATCCTTCAACGGATCGCCGACGGTGTCGCCCACCACGGCCGCCTTGTGCGCCTCTCCGCCCTTCGCCTCGTCGGCGAGGTCGCCCCGCTCGATGTACTTCTTGGCGTTGTCCCAGGCACCGCCCGCGTTGGACATGAGCAGCGCCAGCAGCACGCCTGAAACCAGGGCGCCGGCCAGGGTGCCGCCCAGCGCCACCGGCCCGAGGCCGAAGCCCACCGCCACCGGCACCACCACCGCCACGAGGCCCGGCACCACCATCTCCTTGATGGCCGCGCGCGTGGAGATGTCCACGCAGCTCGCCGCGTCGGGCTTGACCCCCTCGCGCCCTTCCAGGAGTCCGGGGATCTCCCGGAACTGCCGGCGGATCTCGTCGATCATCCTGCCGGCCGCCCGCCCCACGGCGGTCATGGTCATGGCGCCGATGAGGTACGGAATCAGGCCGCCGATGAACAGGCCCACCACCACCTCGGGCGAGGTCACCAGGATCTGCACCGGCGGCTGCCCCGCCGCGGCCAGCTCGGCGTCCACGGTCCGCGTATAGGCGGAGAACAGCGCCAGCGCGGTGAGCGCCGCCGAGCCTATGGCGAAGCCCTTGCCGATGGCCGCCGTGGTGTTGCCCAGCGAATCGAGCCCGTCGGTGATCTCGCGCACCTCGGGTCCCAGGCCGCACATCTCGGAGATGCCGCCGGCGTTGTCGGCGATGGGGCCGTAGGCGTCCACGCTCATGGTGATGCCCACCGTGGCCAGCATGGCCACCGCGGCCACGCCGATGCCGTAGAGCTCGGCGGTGGCGTAGGACACCCAGATGGCGACGGCGATGACCACCACGGGCAAGGCCACGCTCTCCAGGCCCACGGCCAGGCCGTGGATGATGTTGGTGGCGTGGCCCGTGCGGCTCGCCTCGGCGATGCGCTGCACCGGCTTGGCCGAGGTGTAGTACTCGGTGATGAGACCGATGAGGATGCCGCCCAGCGAACCCGCGAGCACCGCCCAGAAGACACCGATGGTGACGCCGTGGGCGAGGATGAGCACCAGCGCCCCGGCCAGGAACAGCACCGTGGTGAGGAAGGTGGAGCCGCGCAGCGCGGACTGCGGGTTGATGTTCTTGAACACGCGCATGGAGTAGATGCCGATGACCGAGGCGATGAGCCCGAGGACCGCGAGCACCAGCGGCAACGCCATCAACGTGGAGCGGGCCGCTGGCGTCTGCGCCGAGAACAGCGCGGCGAGGGTTTCCGGCGCGATGGTGGCGGCGATGGCGATGGAGGCGATGACCGAGCCGACGTAGGACTCGAACAGGTCCGCGCCCATGCCGGCGACGTCGCCCACGTTGTCGCCGACGTTGTCGGCGATCACCGCGGGATTGCGCGGGTCGTCTTCCGGAATCCCGGCCTCGACCTTGCCCACGAGATCGGAGCCCACGTCCGCGGCCTTGGTGTAGATGCCGCCGCCGACACGGGAGAACAGCGCGATGGAGCTGGCGCCCATGGCGAAACCGCTGATGTTCTGGGCGTTGTCCGGGTCGCCGTAGGCCAGGAAGAGCAGGCCCACGCCGAGCAGGCCGAGGCTCGCCACCGACAGACCCATCACCGAACCGCCGTTGAAGGCCATGAGCAGCGCCGCCGCCTGGCCGCCCTCGGCGGCCGCCTGGGAGGTGCGCACGTTGGCGCGGGTGGCCGCCTTCATCCCCAGGAACCCGGCGATGACCGAGCACACGGCGCCGGCGAAGAACGCCACCGCGGTGACCACACCGAGCTGCCACGCGAGGAGCAGCGCCACCACCACCACGAACACCGCCAGCACCGTGTACTCGCGCTTCAGGAAGGCCATGGCGCCTTCGTAGATGGAGTCGCTGACGGACTGCATGTTCGCGTCCTTGACCCCGACCTTGATGATGGAGCGATAGGCTCCGTACGCGATGATCAGTCCGACCGCGCCCAGTGGCGGAGCCCAGACCGCTAAACCCTCCATAACGCCTCCTCTGGTGTGGTGTCCGTCCGATGCGCGAGACACCGCTAAGCAACTCGGTTGAAGTTCTCCATGGCCCATACCGGGCCCTTGAACACGATGGCTTCCAAGGCCTCCGCGGCCTTGGTCAACACGCCGTCCAACGCGCCCTCTTCCTCGGGCGAGAAGCGGCTCAGCACGTAATCCACCGCGTCCACGCCGGCCGGCGGACGGCCGATGCCCATGCGCAGCCGGACGAAACCGCTATCGGCCACGTACTGCAGGATCGACGCCAGGCCCCGGTGACCGCCGGCGGAGCCGCCGCAACGGATGCGCAACCGTCCGAATGGCAGGTCCAGGTCGTCGTAGGCCACCACCAGGTCCGCGCCGCGGACCTGGAAGCGCTTCACCAGCGCCGCGACCGCCAGGCCGCTGTTGTTCATGTAGGTCTGGGGCTTGGCGAGCACCAGGGATTCCTGGTCCCACCGTCCCCTGCCCACCAGGGACTCGCAACGCTCCTCGCCGATGCGGGTGTCCGTGGCGTCGGCGATGCGGTCCAGCAGCAGAAACCCGAGGTTGTGCCGTGTGCGCGCATAACGCCGGCCCGGGTTGCCCAAGCCCACGACGAGCTTCACTACGATGTCCTGGGATGGAAGCGCGCGCAGACGCGCCGCTCCCCGTTGCCGGCAACGTCCGTCGGAATCACTCTTCGGTCTGTTCCGCCGACTCCCCGGCGCCTTCCGTCGGTTCCTCGGCCGCCTCGCCTTCGAGTTCCGCCCCCTCCTCTTCCGGCAACGTGGAGACCGTCGGTGCCAGCACCGACACGAGCGTCAAATCCGGGGTGTTGTTGACCACGTTGGGCGGCAGCGTGAGGTCCCCGGCCTTGAGGCTGTGCCCGATCTCCAACGCCGAAACGTCCACCTCGATCTCCGCCGGAATGTCCAGCGGCAGGCACTCCACCTCCAGCTCCCGCATGATGGGCTGCAAGACCCCGCCGTGGACCACGCCCTCGGCTCGTCCGACGAAATGGAGGCCCACCATCAGGGTGATTTTCCTGGATACGTCCACCTCGTAGAAATCGATATGGGCGATGGCGTGTGTCACCGGGTTGTACTGGACCTGCTTGATGAGCACGAGCTTGCCGTCCACCGCGCCGGCGTCGGACTTGAGGCGCAACAGATGGGAGCCTTCCAGGTGTCCCACACGGCGGCGCAACTCGAGGTTGTCCACCTGCACCGCGAACCCTTCCGTGCCCCGGCCATAAACCACGCCGGGGAGCTTGCCGTTACGACGCAGCCGGCCGGCGTCGCGCTTGTTGCCGGCCTGCCTCGTCTCAACAGGTACTTCGACTGTTTCCAAAACTGAACCTCCTGACTGAGAACCGCGGGTATGTCGATCAGAAAAGGGAGCTGATGGAACGCTCCAGGTGCGTGCGGCGGATGGCTTCGCCGATCAGAGGCGCCACCGACAGGGGCTTGATCTTCTCGCACCGGGCCGTCTTGTCGCCGGCCGGTATGGTGTCGGTCACGACCATTTCTTCCATGGGCGAATCGTTGATCCGGTCCAGCGCCTTTCCCGAGAAGATGGCGTGGGTGCAGCAGCCGACGACCTTCCTGGCACCGGCCCGTATGAGCGCTTCGGCGGCCATGGCAATGGTCCCGGCGGTGTCCACCATGTCGTCCACCAGGATGGCGGTCTTGCCCTTCACCTCGCCGATGATGTTCATCTCCTCGACCACGTTGGCGTCGGCCCTGCGCTTGTCGATGACCGCCAGGGACACGTTGAGCTGCGTGGCGAAGGCGCGCGCGCGCTGGGCGCCGCCGGCGTCCGGAGACACGACGATCAGTCCCTCTCCCCCGAAGCGGCTCGACAGGTACTGGAGCAGCACCGGGGCGGCGTACAGGTTGTCCACCGGGATGTTGAAGAAACCCTGGATCTGACCGGAATGGAGGTCCATGGTGAGCATCCGCGAGGCGCCTGCCGTGGTGATGAGATCCGCCACGAGCTTGGCGCTGATGGGCACCCGGGGCGCGACCTTGCGGTCCTGCCGCGCGTAACCGTAGTAGGGGATGACGGCGGTGATGCGCTTGGCGGACGCGCGCTTGAACGCGTCCAGCATGATCAGCAGCTCCATCAGGTTGTCGTTGCCCGGCGCGCAGGTCGACTGGATCACGAAGACGTCGCAGCCGCGCACGTTCTCCTTGATCTCCACCCGGATCTCGCCGTCGCTGAACGTCTCCACCAACGCTTCCCCCAACGGGATCTCGAGACCGTGACAAATGTCGCGCGCCAGCGGGGGGTTGGAATTACCCGCGAAGATTCTCATTTCATCGTGCAACGATCCCATGTCATCGACCCGCGTTGTTGTGAGAGACTCGCCGGCGCCGTTGTGCCTTGACGGCGCGCCGGCCTGCCCGAGGAGAGAGCTTGGCTGGGCGGGAAGGATTCGAACCTTCGAATACCGGATCCAAAATCCGGGGCCTTACCACTTGGCGACCGCCCACCCGACCCGTTGGCGCCCACAATCCCCGGGAGGTCTAATGTTCGTCCCGGTCCTGGCCCGTGTCGCTCGATACGACTTCTCTGTACGCGGCAATGATCCTTTCTTCGAGCATCCGGCGGGTCTCGCTGTTGAGCGGATGCGCCACGTCCTTGTAGGTCCCGTCCCGGCGCTTCTTGCTCGGCATTGAGACGAAAAGACCCGAGGTCCCGCGAATCACCTTGATGTCGCGAACCACGAAGCAATCGTCCAGGGTGATGGTCACATAAGCCTTGAGCTTATCCTCCTCCACGGGAAAGACCTTGACTTCCGTGACCTCCACAGGGACCTCCTTTCCGTCATGCGACGGACGGCTCGCCCTTATGTCAGCGAAAAAGCCAGATACGCCCGAACGTCTTTTTCGCCCCTGAAGCCCGTGAATGCCCTTCTCGCCCGCGCCTCGTCCGCGAAAACGCCGAAAACCGCCGAGCCGCTTCCGCTCATGAGACTGCCGATTGCCCCCTTGTCGTCGAGCCGCTGTTTGAGGTGAGCAATGCGCGGATAGCGGCCGATGGTTACCGATTCGAGGTCGTTTACCATGACCCGAGCCACTTCGTGGGGAGTGCCCAGATTTTCGATCAAGTTATTATTGTTGGACGGTTTTGTCAACTTGAACCGGAAGTTGCGGTAGACCCAGGCCGTGGAGACCGGGAAGCCGGGGAAGAGCACCACCATCCACAGCCGGGGCAGCGCGCCCGCCGGGCTCAGCTGCTCGCCGATGCCGCGGGCGCGGGGGGGGGGGGGGGGGGGGGGGGGGGGGGCGCGCGGGCCCCCCCCCCCCCCCCC
>JAPPNE010000116.1 GCA_028818775.1 Deltaproteobacteria bacterium
TGGAGGGGGACTGGGCCACCTTCTTCGTCATCACCACGCTGATGGTGATCCCGTCGCTGGTCTGCCTGTGGGCGATACGGGGGAAGCTGCGGGAGATGCTGGCTGGGGCGCAGGTGAGGCTCTTGGGGCGGCACGTGGAGGACGCCCAAGGGACGAACTGAAGCGAGCCACGCGTGTACTGGCTCGGAGCAGCGGGTACCCCGAACAGGTCAATCTGTCGTGTGGCGCCGTCGGGATGACCGGATCGTAGAGGTGGCGGGGTTATCGGCCGGTGCGTTCGATCAGGGCTTCAAGTGCGCGCATGGCTTGGGTGTGCGAGGCGGCGTGCGAAGTCATGACCTCCTTGTGCGAAGCCATGACTTCCCTGTGTGCGGCCATGGCTTCGACGTGGTGTTGGTCTTCGCGCTTGGAGCGCTGATCCCCGGCCCGGCGCATCACCATGATGCCCGCCCACACAACCCCGACCATTAGCAGGCTGATGGCGGCTTGCGTAATTCCTGTCCATTCCGATACAGACATGGCGCGTCTCCCCTCGGTCCGCCAACCCCCGGCGTCCATAATAGGTCTTTCCGCTACTGGAGTTCAAACCCCGCCGCTACATCCAAGGCAAACACTCGTCCCTACAACTATCTATTCGGCGCCGCCGCACGGAACTTTAACTTCAGGTTCACGTTATTGATGACGGCTGATTGAAAGTCTTGCGATCGGCCGTTTGGAAGGTCCGCCTCGGCTCGCCATCATCAGGCGGCAAGTATTCCAAGGTCGCGCAGCGACCGGATGGCCCGTGCCGCCTCCGCGGCGGCGTCGATGATCTCCCGTGTCGGCACCTCGGACCACTCTTCCGGAGGCAGGCCGCGCTTCTCCCTCACCGCCGCGATGGCGCCTTCAAGCTCGGGGAACCGGGCCGGGTCCCGCAGGTGGAGATAGAGCGCCGCCAGGGCAACGGAGCGGCTGCGTCCCTCGCGGCAGTGGACCAGGACGTTGCCGTTGACCTGTCGCGGGTAGCTCTCCTTGTCCGGCATCGTCTGGTGGAGAGCGCCATGGAGAATGCAGTACCCGCCGAGCATCATGCCGGCGGGATTGTCGCCGTCCACGAGCCCCAGCTTGTAGACCCGGAACGGAGCGTGTCCGGCACGGCACATAGCGCCCGATTCCCCCTCCCCGCCGTCCTCCACCGGCGCGGGGACGTAATTCACATCCACGTTGACCGCGCAGTTGACCACCGTCGATATGCCATGCTCCCGCAACAGGTGGACGTCACGCGCCGCCGCGGTCCCGCCCACGAAAAGGTCCGCGCCGTGGGGTTCGAGACCCCGGGCAATCAAGCTGAGGGTAGGAAGGGGAGCAGCCATGTGTTGTTCTTCCCACGATCCCGTCCGGCGCCCGAGGACACGCGGCGGGGGCCGGCGGAGTGCCTTGCGCGGTGACATCAACCGGCGTAATGTAGTGTCCCCATACAGCGAACGACGATCCCACAAACCACAACCGGGTGATGTCACCCCGCAGGGAGGATACCATGAAACACGTCATAACGCGTTTGTCCGCGGTCCTCATGGCCGGCCTGTTCGCCTTGTCCTTCGTCACGGCCGCCAACGCCGCCTCCAACCCGCCGCCGGAGATGGAGGCATGGCTCAAGGCGGCCAAGCTCGGCCCCTACGACAAGGACGAAAACTGGAAGGAGGTCGTCGCCAAGGCGAAGGCCGAAGGCGAGGTCGTGGTCTACACGTCCTCAGGCCGCATCTCCAAGCTGGTGAAGCCGTTCGCCAAGCTTCATCCGGAGATCAAGGTGACGGTGCACGACCTCGGGTCCGTCAAGTCGGTCGAGAAAACCATTCGCGAGCAGAACGCGAATATCTTCAACGCCGATATCGTCACCACCGGCAACTCGGGCCAGGTGATCTACGAGATGCTCAACAAGAACCGTCTCGTCAACTACGTGCCGCACCACTACGTCGACCGGATTCCCAAGGAGAACCGGGACCCGCTGCTGATCCGCGTCAACGAGGCCATGGTGTTTCTCTACAACGCGGAAGCCTACCCGGACGCGCCCCCCGTCAAGAACGTGTGGGAGCTGACCGAGCCCAAGTTCAAGGGCCGGGTGGGCATGAAGAACCCGCTGTCGTCGGGCTCCACGCTGATGGGCGTGATGACCCTGATGCAGCGTCCCGACGTCATGGCGGCGGCCTACGAGCGCTACGCCGGCAAGCCCATCAAGCTGAGCAAGGGGGTTCCGGACGCCGGCCACGAGTTCTGGGCGCGGATGCTCGCCAACGACCTGGTGATCTTCAAGTCCGGCTCGAAGCTGGCCCGCGCCTCGGGCAAGAAGGGTCAGAAGAACCCGCTGATCGCGTTCGCCAACATGACCTACATCGCGCGCAACGATTCCAAGGGCTTCGTCAACAGGATCCTGGCCAAGGTGGATCCCGTCGGCAAGCTGGTCTACCCGACCTTCACCGCCATCGCGCGCCAAGCGCCGCACCCCAACGCGGCCAAGCTGTTCACGGCGTACCTGCTCGGCAGCCTCGAGTTGAGCAAGAGCTCCAAGCTCGCGAAGCCGTACGACAAGGGAGCGAGCATGGACCTGTTGCAGGGTCTGGCCCCGTACTTCGACCCGGGCACGGTGAGCCCGCGGAGCGACGTGCCGCTGCCGGCCGGCGGCGAGATCTGGGACGACATGCCGGGCTGGAACGTCGACGCCACCTACATGTGGAAGCAGGGCCCCAAGGTCCGTGACTTCTGGACCTTGCATTCGAGCAGATAGCCAAGGCATGGAGGAAATCCATCTGACAGGTATCCGGAAGTCGTACGGCAAGGAAGTCGCCGTACGACATCTGGACCTGACCGTGGCGCCGGGTGCGTTCCTGACCATTCTCGGACCATCCGGTTGCGGCAAGACGACGACGCTGCGCGTGATCGCCGGGCTGGAAGAACCCGAAACGGGGGAAATCCGGTTCGGCGACAGGCTCATCTTCTCCCGCCAGAAGGGCGTGATCGTTCCCCCGGAACGCCGTAACCTCGGGCTCATATTCCAGGGCTATGCGCTGTGGCCCCACATGACGGTGGAACGGAACATCACGCTGGGCCTGAAGCAGATGGGCCTGAACGCGGGCGAAACCGCCGAGCGCCTCGAGGCCGCCCTCGAGAAGGTGCAGATGAAGCCGTACCAGCTCCGCTACCCCTCGGAGCTGTCGGGCGGCCAGCAGCAGCGGGTGGCGCTGGCGCGCATGATCGCGTCGCGCTCGTCCATCCTGCTGATGGATGAGCCGCTGTCCAACCTCGACGCCAAGCTGCGCACGGAAATGCGCGGCGAGCTCAAGCGGCTGCACCGGGACCTGGAAGCCACCACCGTCTACGTGACCCACGACCAGATCGAGGCCCTGACGCTGTCGGACATCGTCGTCGTCATGGACAAGGGCCTGGTCAAGCAACAGGGCACGCCCTATGAAATCTATCACCATCCGGCGAACCTGTTCGTAGCCGATTTCATCGGCGATCCCGGCATCAACCGGTTTGCCGGCACTATCGGGCGGAAGAACGGCGCTGTGGGCCTTGATTGCGGCGATCTATGGCTGCCGATCCCCGGCGACCCGCCGACGAACGCAGGGGACCTCATCGCCACCATCCGCCCGGAAAGCATCAACGTATCCACCGAGGCCAGGGAGGACTGGCTCAAGGTAACGCTGGAATCGGTTCAGCCGAAGGGGTCCGACACGATCCTGCAGGTCCGGACCGAGAACCAGTCCATCACCCTCGTGCAGCCGGGCTTCATAAGGATGGACCTCGGCGAAACCCTGTGGGTCGACTTCGAAGCGGACGCCTTGAACTTCTTCGACGTGGAATCGGAGGCCAACCTCTTCGATCAACGACCGTCCGCCTGAGCGGACCACCATCGGAAGTGTCCGAAGCATGTCGCTGAACACGGCCGATCCCGGGGGGGCGCCTCCGGTCCTTTCCCGGAGCAATCTCGCCTACCACCTTTACCGGCTGATGAACCAGCCGGAGAAGATCCTGGGCCTGCTGTGCCTCGCCGTCCTGTCCTTCCTCGTGCTGGTGCCGCTTTTCGAGATCATCCATGACGCGCTGGTCTACCAGAGCTACGACCTCGCCTACCGGCCGGAAGCGAAGGTTGGCTCCTTCACCCTGTTCCATCTCGAACGCGTCTTCACGGGCCCACTTTCCAGGGCGCTGTTCCTGAAGCCTCTATTCAACAGCGTCGCCGTCGGCGTTTGCGTGACGGTTGTGGCCGTGAGCATCGGAACCGCCCTGGCATGGCTCATGGTGCGCACCGACATCGGCTGCAAGGGCGTGTTCGGAGCGCTGGTGGTGGTGCCGTACATGATGCCGTCGTGGGTGCTGGCGCTGGCATGGCTGAGCCTGTTCAAGAACGACCGGATCGGCGGCAACGAGGGCATGATCACCAGTTTCTTCGGCGTACTGCCGCCGGACTGGGTGAGCTATGGCTTCTTTCCCATCGTCATCTGCCTGGCGCTGCACTACTACGCCTATGGCTTTCTGCTGATGTCGGGCGCCCTGGCGACGGTGGATTCGGAGCTGGAGGAGGCGGGCGCCATCTCCGGCATGAACCGGCGCCAACGGCTATGGCGGATCACGTTCCCGTTGCTGCTGCCCGCGCTGGGCTCCGCCGTGGTGCTCACCTTCATCCGCATCCTCGGCACCTTCGGGACGCCGGCCCTGCTCGGACTGCCGGTCCGGTTCTTCACCTTCTCGACGCAGATCTACGCCTCGCTGAACGCCCGCAACAGTGGCGACGCCTTCGTCCTCGCCCTGGTCCTGATCGTCATGGCGATCACCTTCATCTGGATCAACAGCCGCGTGATCGGCGTTCGGAAGAGCTTCGTGACCCTGACCGGCAAGGGCTTCCGGCAGCGCGAGATCGCCCTCGGCGCCTGGCGCTGGCCGGCCACCATCGCGGTCGGCGCCTTCCTCGCCGTGACGGTGGTGCTGCCGATGCTGATCCTGCTTTGGGAATCCCTGGTCATCACGCCGGGGGAATATACCCTGAAAGGGCTGACGACGCATTTCTGGATCGGCAAGAGCGACATCGACATCGCCAATGGCGAGCCCGGCATCTGGCATTCCCCGGGCATCTTGAACGCGTTGTGGAACACCATCAAGCTGGGCGTCCTGGCGGCGCTGTGCAACGGCATGCTCGGGTTGCTGGTGGGCTACGCGGCGGTTCGCGGCCGCGGCACGCTGCTGGCAAGGTGGCTCGAAGGCGTCGCCTTCGCGCCCTACATCTTCCCCTCCATCGCGCTCGGCGCCATCTACATCGGCATGTTCTCGACTCCCTGGGGGCCGCTGCCCGCGCTGTACGGCACATTCACGATCCTGGTCCTGATCACGGTGGTCAAGAACCTGCCGTTCACCTCGCGCACCGGCATCGCCGCCATCCTGCAGATCGACAAGTCCCTGGAGGAAACCGCGCGGGTCCAGGGTATCGGCTGGTTCCGGCGCATGGCCAAGATCATCCTGCCCATGTCGTCGAGCGGCGTGATCGCGGGCATGCTGCTGACCTTCATCACCGCGACCCGCGAGCTGTCCCTGATCATCCTGCTGCTGTCGCCGGCCAACATGGTGCTCACCGGAGTGATCTTCAGCTACAACGAACACGACATGACCCAGCACTCCGGCGCCGTGACGCTCTTCCTGGTCATGATCATCGTCGGCGCCAACGTGCTGGTGCGCCTGCTCACGGGCGGCGGCGGGCTGGCGGGCCTTCGGCACACCTGAGGGAAACCCGATGGCAACGACAATCCGGATCGCCGTGACCATGAACATCCGCGCCGGCGAGGCTTTCGAGATCGCTCAGGGGCTGGCGCAGGGCAACCTGCCCAACGGCTCCGAGATCATCGTCTCGTACGGCATCGGCAACAGCCGCCTCGGCGGATTCGACGCGCCCAAGCTGGTCGCCCAAGGAGAGGTGGACCTGGCCTTCCTCAACCCTTCGCCGGTCTCCTATATGGCGTTGAACGGGCTGGCGCCCTACACGGAGAAGATCGACATCCGGAACCTCGCGGTCTTCCCCTCGTGGGACAAGATCGCCTTCGCGGTGCGGAGGGACCTCGGCGTGCGGTCGCTGGAGGAAATCCGCGAGAAGAAATTGCCGCTCAGGCTGTCGACCCGGGGACAGGGCCCCGAAGGCACCACGGAGTTCACCATCCGGCGAGTCCTGAGTCTTTGCGGCTGGAACCTGGAGGACGTGGAGCAATGGGGCGGCACCGTGGACAAGGTCCCGGTCCCCGCGCACCCGAGGCGCATGGAGGGCATCGAGCAAGGCGCCTATGACGCCGTGTTCGACGAAGGCATCACGAGTTGGACACGCGAGGCTCTGGCCAAGGACATGATGCTCCTGCCGTTGCAGCCGTCGGTCTTCGCCGCGATGGAGCAATTGGGCTTCCGCGAGTCCGCCATCCCCAAGTCCGCGTTCCCGGCGCTGGACGCGGACGTGCCCGCGCTTGAGTTCGGAGGCTGGCCGCTCTTCTGCCGCGCGGACTTCCCCGACGACCTCGCCTACGCGGTGGTCAAGGCCATCGCCGCCAGAAAGGAAACCATGCCGGTGGACGGCGACCGTTTCGACATGAGCCGGATATGCAGGAACACGGAGGAGGGGCCGATGTGCATACCGCTGCACCCGGGCGCGGAGCGATATTATCGGGAATCGGGGTACTTGTAGGTGCGGCGGGGAACGCGTCTATACTCTCGGCCAAAACATCGAACTTCCGCGAGTCTACGTACCCCTCGGCGCCGCGTGCGGGCGTTGCGTCAGGCTGACTTCCCTCCCCGATGGATGAAGCCGAGGCAAAGGCCGAACAGTCCGAATTGAAGCACGAGATAGAGCGTTTCCATCCAGATGAACGCCGACGTTCCCGCCACCTGCTGCTTGGCGACGAAGGCTAGCACGTGGGAAGTCCAGAAGAAGGCTCCCGTGATGAGGGCGAACTTGAGCCCTCGCCGAAAACTGCTTCCCCCGGTCGTCAGCATTGGAAACAGGATGGAAAGCAGAAAGCCCTGAAGCACTATGCTCAGCAAACCGACAAGAAAGTTCGGCTCGCCCTCGAAGTAGCCGAACGATTCGTATCTCTCTTTGAAGAGCAACACATGCCAGCCCACGGCGAGAGAAAACGTGCAGACCGTATAGGCGGCGGTTCCCAAGATCAGCTTCCTGGCGTTCATCATCATGCCCCCAAGCTCGGATAAGCCCTGTCTTGCCACTTATTTGACATGCTCCCGCCACTCTTGTTAACGTGGCGCGGCCCAAGCGGACCCACACAACTTAATACAGCAGCTTGAAAGAGGTCGACCTATGAACATCATGAATTGGGGAACGGGACGTGTGCGCAACCTGTCCGTGGTTCTCGCGACCGCGCTTTTAGTGTCCGTCGCCGCGGCGTACCCGGCCTTTGCCCAGGACAAGCCGGTGCGAGGCGGCACGATCGTCGGCGCAACCGTGCTGGAGCCGAAGTCCCTCGACCCGCTGTTCGGTGACGGCGGCAACCTGGATCACTACGTCTGGCGGCAGATTTATGAGTCGCTCCTGGACATCAAGGGAAGTGGCGAAGTCGCACCCGGACTGGCGACGAGCTGGAAGTTCACCGGCGACAAGAAATCCATCGATTTCACATTGCGGCAAGGCGTCAAGTTCCATGACGGCACCGCGTTCAATGCGGAAGCCGCGGCGGTCACGTTCCGTCGTGCGCTTTCGAAGGAGTTGAACGCACCGCGCGCCTCCGACCTGTCCGCGATCACGGGGGTGGAAGTACGCGGCCCCTATGAACTGCGGATCAATCTCAAGGCGCCGAGCTCGGCCGCGCTGCCGGCCATCGCCTTCGCCGGCCTGATTGCGTCGCCCGCCGCCATCGAGAAGCACGGACAGGATTACGGCAGGAACCCGGTGGGGACCGGCCCCTTCAAGTTCGCCAGTTGGCAATCGGGATCCAGGATCGTCCTCGAACGAAACCCCGATTACTGGCGGAAAGGCGCCGATGGAAAGCCGTTGCCCTATCTCGACCGCGTCATCCTTCGGTTCATCAAGAAGAGCGCCGTCAAGGTCATCGAGGTCAAGTCCGGCAACGTCCAGGTCATCGACACCGTGTCCGCCCGGGATCTGAAGACGGTGAGCGGCGATTCCAACCTTCGGCTCGTGCGCACCGGCAACGGCCGGCACGTGATGTTCGCATTCAACATTTCCAAGCCGCCGTTCAACGACATCCGGCTGCGGCAGGCGGTCCTGTTCGGCATGGATCGACAAACGATGATGAAGGTCATCACCCTCGGCAGAGGACAGGTCACGCCGACCCTGATACCCAACCAGAACTGGGTGTTCGACGCCACGCTCGAGAAGTACGGTCACAATCCCGCGCGCGCCAAGCAACTGCTTGCCGAAGCCGGGCACGCGAGCGGCCTCAACGCGCGGCTGGACATCATCAAGCGTGAGCCCGACGCGACGGTGGCCCAGCTCATGCAGGCGCAACTGAAGGAGGCCGGCATCAACCTCACGATCAAGACCGTCGACCGCCAGTCCATGCAGGCCAGTCTGCGCGCCAAGAACCACATGTTCGGCATCGGCCGCTTCACGGTGCCGGGGATCGACCCCGCGCAGACGTTCGGACGGATATTCGGACGGCGCGCGCGTATTCAGCGGACCGGCGTGAGCGACGAGGAGCTCTTCGACATGATCGACAATGCCGCTCGGCAGACCGATCAATCGGTGCGAAAGGGTCTCTACCGCGAGATTCAAGCCTACCTGGTCGACAATGCGCTCTACGGCTTCCTGTTCTTCATGGAGTCGACTCAGGTTGAGCGGACCTCGGTGAAAAACCTGAAGCGCACGGTGGGCGGCGCCTGGGTGTTCGCCGAAGCGTGGACGGCGAAATAGCCGTTCCGAAATCTGGCGCCCTTCGACTTCGCTTCGCTACGCTCAGGGCGAACGGGGATTCTACTCAAGACTAATTAACGTAACCGTTCGCCCTGAGCGTAGCGTCGCGCCAGCGGCGCGAAGTCGAAGGGCGCCAACCCCCACACTCCGCCCTCGGGCTGATGCTTCTGTTCATTTCGAAGCGAATCGGAC
This sequence comes from Deltaproteobacteria bacterium, assembly GCA_028818775.1. Lineage (NCBI taxonomy): Bacteria > Pseudomonadati > Myxococcota > Myxococcia > Deltaproteobacteria bacterium. Next base: position 9,089 of record JAPPNE010000116.1, read on the forward strand.
AAACCGTCCCGGTGGTCCTCCTGGTCTCGTTCTTCGTCTTCTTCGTCATCAACGTGATCCCGGGGGATCCAACCCTCACCGTTCTGGGGGAGTTCGCGACCCCCGAACAACGCGAGATCGCGCGCCAGCAATACGGCTTCGACCGGCCGATGTTCGTCCAATACCTGGATTGGCTGACCAGGACCTTGAGCGGCGACCTGGGCCGATCACTTCACAGCAATGAACGTGTCTGGGCCATGCTGGTCGACCGCCTGCCGGTTTCGCTGGAGTTGAGCGGCCTGGCCCTGATCATTGCCCTCGTCATCGGTATTCCCGCCGGCATACTGGCCGCGCTTCGACGCGGCACGACCATCGACACCGTCATCGGAATGTTCTCGGCCGTAGCCCTTGGCGTGCCCTATTTCTGGCTTGGGGTCCTGCTGATCCTCCTGTTCGCGATCGTTTTCAACCTGCTACCGCCCTCCGGGTACGTCCCTTTCACGGAATCACCCTTCGAAAACCTGAAACTCATGATTCTGCCCGCCCTGACCATCGGCCTCCACGTCGCGCCGCTGATCGTGCGCCAGACACGCGCAAGCGTCTTGCAGGTGCTGTCGCAGGACTACGTCCGGACCGCCCACGCCAAGGGTTTGCCCTGGTCCGCCATCGTCCGAAAGCACATCCTGCGCAATGCGCTCATACCCGTCCTGACGCTGGTGGGCCTGCAGCTCGGAAACATGTTGGGCGGGGCCATCGTCACAGAGACGATTTTCTCGACACCGGGACTGGGCAGCCTCATCGTCGCGGCGGTGTCCACGCGGGATTTCCCGGTGGTTCAAAGCGGCATCTTCCTGGTGGTCCTGCTGGTGATATTCGTCAACCTGATAACCGACATACTTTACGCGTACGTCGATCCGAGAATCAGGCAACTCCTGATCGTATAGTGGGAAGGTC
>JAPPNE010000117.1 GCA_028818775.1 Deltaproteobacteria bacterium
CTCGTCGGCGCACAGATGCGCTACGCCGTCCACGACCGCCAGGGCCAACCCCTCACCATGCTCGGCTTCTCCACCGAGCCCCGGTGAGGCTCAACAGCCGGAGCGCCGCCACCCGCCACGGTTGGGATTGTTGGTGTCTGTCCAACACTGCGCCGAGCCGCCGGAACTCCTCTTCGTCAAGGTATCTGGCGACGGGTCTTCGCGGGTTGGGCGTGATGTTGGCGCAGGCGTCGGGAACACTCTCGCCAAGCTCGCCCCATTGCCGCGCGGTCTTGAGCATAGCGCGCAGCACCTCGAACGCCCGGTTGGCCGCGCCGGGCCTGTCCGCGCTCGCCGCGTCGAACCAAGCCGACACCCGCGCATGGTCGATCCTGTCGAGCCTGAGCCGCCCGAAGGCGGGCATGACGCGGTTGCGCATGTAGATGTCCCACACTTCGAGCGTAGCGGGCTTCCAGCGGTTCCGGTGGGTCTCCCGGTAGCGGGCGGCAAAGTCGCGGAACAGCGTGGTCTTGACCGCGTGCGCCGGGGCCGGGTCCTCGCCCGCCCAGATGCGGGCGAGGAGCGCGGCGGCTTCCTTCCGCGCTTCGGTGATTCCCATGTCGGGGAACCGCCCGAGGGTGATCTTGCGCATCCGGCCTTTCACCCGGGTCTGGACGATGAACGACCTCGCGCCGGAAGGATGGACCCGCACACCGAAGTTGGACAAGGCCCCGTCCCAGAGGGTGTACTCGCCCGCCTTCGGCCTTGCGGCAGTGGCGGCTGCCGTGCTCAACCGCGACCTGTGTCTGCTACGCGCCATGATCCGCCTCCCCCTTCCGGCCTCCGCTCATGGCGTCGCCGACGATGGCGGTGATCTGCCCCGCCGCCTCGCGGATGTGCTCGTCCGCCAGGTGTGCGTATCTCTCGGTCGCGGCGGTGTCCGCATGGCCGAGCAACCGGCCCACGGTGTAGAGGTCGAGGCCGCTCATCACGGCATGGGAGGCGTACGTGTGGCGTGAGGGATACGAGCGCCCCACCTTCCTTTGCCGGAGGCGATGATGAATGCTGGGGGCAAGGAGGGACGCTCAATGGAAGAGATGGAAGCTGGACAACAGGGTGCGAGGGAAGAGGCCAGGAGGGACACGGGCGGGGTTTCGGCGTCATGAACGGCGTAGGACTGACCACGGTAGGCTGTCTGCTCGGGCACCGCAAGTGCGCCACCACGGCCATCTACGCTCACTTCGACGATGCCACGCTGCAAGGCGCGGCCACGCAGGCGGCCGCGGTCATCGCCCGCGCCATGGGCTTTCGGGCCGAGACGCCGCCCGAACTGTCTGATCCTCCAGTTCCCTCCGAGCTCGCTCCGTCACACGGGCGACTTGGAACAGACGGAGAACGAGGACAGGCCGAAGAAATCTGCCCGCACCAACTGTTCGATTGATGATTGATAGGAGAGGCCGTGGGGAAAAACCCGGAGTAAGGCCAGTTCAGGTTCCCGCGGCCGTGATGGATTCAATCTTCTGCGTGTACACGTTGGACTCGCTTGCCGTCATCAACAGGCATTCGCGCGCGCGTGTCATCGCGACATATAGCTCGCGGGTTTCCCTGGCGATGTCTTCCCGTTCGGTCTTTAGTTTTCCCAAGCCAAGGAGAATCACGCGCGAAAACTCCAGCCCCTTGCTGCTCTGTTGTGCCAGGAGCACCACCTGATCGGCCTGTGGATTGTAGCGTTTCTTCCTTGCAGGCTTGTCGAGCAACTGGCAGGGGATTTTTCCCTGCTCGAACTCCCGCGCCACGGCTTCGCCCATCCAGTGCGCATCGTAAATGATCGCCACTTCCCGCCACGGCACCCCGTCGTCGTGCCACTTGGCGACGCAGTCCGCAGCGAAACGCGCTTCTTCTTCGAACGAACCCAACTGCCTGAATATAGGCATGGGGCCGTCCGCCCCCGCAGCTTGCGGTTTGATCAACGGCACTTGGTCGTCGTCGGAGTTCTTCTCCTGAAGCACCTCCTTGGCGAACTCGTAGGCCAAGTTCAGGATTTGACGCGTGTTGCGGTAGTTGAGACTGAGAATCTTCGTGCGGCCTCGCGCCTGCACACCTACACTCGACAAGGAGAAACCCAAGCCGTTTCGATGGAAGATGGACTGGGCGTCATCGTACAACAGCAGCAGCGAGTTCGTATTCCGGTCGACCATCTGAACGACGAGTCGTAGCCAGTCCTCTTCGAAATCGTGAGCCTCGTCGATCAATAACGCGCTGTATTGCTCGCGCGGCACCGATCCCTTCTCCACGCCGGCGATCACGCTGTCCACCTGCAGTTCCCAAACCGGCTTATCGCCTTCAGCGACCTCCACTTGATGGGTCTTCAGCTGTTCTCCGCACCAGTCGTGAAAATGGTAGACACGCACCTTGTCGTCGATGCCCTTGCTGCGCATGTGACTCCTGAGCTTCGCCGCCAAGGTGATGTTGAAGCACAGTACCAAAATAGGCTTGTCGGGCGATTCAGCCAGAACCTCGGAGCGGAATTCCAGAACCAGGGTCTTCCCGGAACCCGCCACACCATGGATGACGCGATGCCCGTCGCCGAGGCCGCGGGCCAGCTGTTCCTGATGGATGTCCATCACCTTGACGACATCCGGGCCGGAATCTTGTCCGGCCGTCTCCTGCGGAAAAAGCTCCAGGTTGTCGATGCGGATCTCCGGGTAAAGGTGCCAGCGAATGCGGTTCAGATCGGGCAGCGTCAGTGCCCTGTCGAACGCAAAAGGGACCATGCCGCTAAGGCGCTTCTCGAACTCCGCCGGGTCTGTTTGGTCCTGCATCTCGTCCCGACAGATCAGCAGGTGACCCGGCAACACCCGTTCGGCTACGTCATCCGGCGCCACAGACTGGATCTGCTTGCGGGTGATGTTCGTCAATAC
>JAPPNE010000118.1 GCA_028818775.1 Deltaproteobacteria bacterium
TGGCCACCATCTCGCCGCCCTTCGGCCTGTCGCTGTTCGTCATGAAGGGCATCGCCTCGCCCGGCACCACCATGGGCGACATCTACCGGGCCGCCCTCCCCTTCGTCGGCCTGAACCTGCTGGTGATGGCGCTGATGATCCTCTTTCCGGCCCTGGTGCTGTGGCTGCCGGGGCTGATGAACTGACTTCCCCTCGGTCCCTCCGCAACTCCTCGCAACATTTTCGCACGCCGGCGCTAAAGTCTCCCGCCTTCCGGACGATTTCCCTTACAGGAGCCGGGAACGTGGTGGACCCGGCATGGTCGGACGGTTTTGCGCAAAGAGGAGGTGCAACCATGCGCACAGGTTTGGAACACATTTGGCGCCGGGTGTTCGCGACGGCGATATTCGGCTTGGTGCTGGGCACGGGGTATCCCGCATGGGGTCAGACCGTGTTCATCAACGAGGTCCACTACGACAACGCGGGCGCCGACGCGGAGGAAAGGCTGGAGATCGCCGGTCCCGCGGGCACCGACATGAACGGCTGGAAGCTGGTGCTCTACAACGGCAAGAACGGGCGGCCGTACCGCACGGTTTCCCTCGAAGGAGCGATCCCGGACCAGCAAGGGGGCTACGGCACCCTGTCGTTCTCCGTGAACCGCATCGAGAACGGCTCCCCGGACGGAGTCGCCCTGGTCAACCCGGCCGGCGAGGTGATCCACTTCATGAGCTACGAGGGCGGCTTTACCGCCACCGCCGGACCGGCGGAGGGCCTTGCCGCCAAGGACATCGGCGTGCGCGAGTCCAGTTCCACGCAGATGGGCCACTCCCTGCAGCTCAGAGGGTCGGGCCATTCCCTGGCCGACTTCACCTGGCACGGGCCCGGACAGGCCACACCCGGCCTGGTGAACGCCGACCAGAACTTCGCCGCCCCTCCGGGCGAAACCACCGATGGCGGCCACAACGGCGCCGCGCCCGTGGAGGTCGTGAAGGAAAGCCGGTGATTCGAGGGTCCAAAGTCAGGCCTCCCGCCTCAAGCGGGAAGCCTGACTCCCTCGTGCCGCGCGGAATGGATTGCGACAGGCCCGATCCCGGCGGAATGCCGCCATACGTGTCGGTCCGCGAGAAAACTGTTGACTAGGCAACCGCCTGTGGCTAACAATCATTCAGATGTGAGCGCGGACGACGTATCGTGCCCGCGGCACGAATCGACGAAAGGACAGGCAAGGACCCATGGCAAAGTTTCGCATACAGCCGCACGGCAGGCTCCAGGAATGGGTGGCGGAGGAGTTGGGTTACTTCAAGGACGAGGGACTGGACTACGAGTTCGTCTTCGGCATCGTTGGCCAGCAGTCCGAGAAGCCCAAGGAAGTTCGTCACGGCGCCCTCGAGGACATGAAGGACGGACGCGCCTGCGAAGTCAGCTCGGCTTGTCACTGGATGGTCAACGTGGCGGCCACCGGACAGCACGGCCGCATGTGGGGACACGCCTACTCGGTGACGCCCTCGGGCATCTTCGTGCCGCCCGAGTCCGAAATCCGCAAGCCCAGGGACCTCGCCAACGTCGACATCGCCGTGGGTTATCACTCGGGCAGCCACTTCTCGGCGCTGCAGGCGCTCGAGCCGATCCTCGACGATTCCGAGGTCAAGCTGCAGTTCGCCGGCCGTCCGCTGGACCGCATGGCACGGCTGCTGGAACGGGACGTTCCCGCGGGCAACGTCTTCGGCGCACCGATGTACGTGCTGGAGCAGCAGGGGTTCCGCAAGATCGTCGACACGACGTTCATGATCGGCTTCCTGCTCGAGCCGGACTCCGACGAAGAGGACGCAAGGAAGTACTTCAACGCGTTGCAGCGCGCCCAACGCGACATCGACATGGAGCCGGAGCGCTTCCGGCACTATCTCCTGAAGGAGATTCCCGAACGCTATCACGAACTGGTGGACGTCCGTGCCATGGGCGTCGGCGAGCGCATGGTCTTCGAGCCCTACACGCAGGAAGTGTATGAGAAGACCCACCGCTGGATCGCGACGCGGAACCTCTTCGGCGCGGACACACCCCTCGACGAGCCCTACGAGTCCGCGGTGGCGCTGTAGCGGACCATTATCGCCATCTGTTTCGTCGTGTTGCCCGTGTTGTTTCGGTAATTCGGATATCGCACGGAGCCTGCTTGGGCTTGCCATGTAGCTCGAGTCAGTAAATCCTGGAGACGTGTACCGTCGACAAGGTAATCACGTCGAGGGCTACCATGAACGTTTTTCGAGGCATCGGCTACAAGACGATCAAGAGCGTTGCGAGTCCTCTACACTTCTTTGCGTTGTTGATTATCCTGTTGGCCACCATCATTGTGGGGCTTGCTTGGAAATCGACCCTGCCGCCGGATGTCACTGTCCGTATCATCTATGTCGCAGCCGGAATGTTGCTGTTTGTAGTTGTCCTTGTGGCGTTCCTGATTGTCTTCTTTCCACAGAAGCTTACTTTCGATCGGGAAACCCACTTGGCCGTCTTGCGCGAACGACTCGGTGACAGCGAGTTGCCGACGCCATATCAACCAAAGGAACTATCCAAAAGAGCAGCACCGAGGGAGATTACGAGGGAGGAGGATGCGTCATGATTCTCTTGATTTCGTACGATCTCAGCAATCCAGAGAGAGACTACCGTAGTCTATACGATGAAATCAAAACGGCCGACGCATGGTGGCACCACTTGGATTCGACATGGATTGTCAGTACGAAATCCAGTCCGGACGAGTGGCAAGGGCGCCTCCGACAGCACATGGACGATGATGACAGTCTACTGGTCATACAAGTGACCAACAACTATCAGGGTTGGCTACCGGAGCGAGCGTGGAAGTGGCTGAACAAAAGGAATTGGCAAGCAAACACCCTGGTTGCAGACGGCGATTAGGTCCTTCCCGCAACCGAAAACCAGGGCTTCCCGGAGGACCTCATGGCCATCAATGCCGAGGTGACCACCGTGCCGGACACGGACTACAGCCTCATCGACTCCGACGCACACGTGGTGGAGACGGAGCGCACCTGGGAGTTCATGGACCCGGAGGACGAGAAGTACCGCCCGGTGCTTGCGCCCCACCCCACGGACCCGCACGTGCAGTGGTGGATCATCGACGGACAGGCCCGCGGCTTGCGGTTCGTCACCCTCACCGAGGAGGAGATGGCCGAGCGCTCCCGCGTGCAGGGCCGGGACCTCGTCACTCCCATCGGCTCGCGCGAGGACGACGTGGAGCGGCGCCTGCGCCACATGGACCGGCTGGGCATCGACGTCCAGGTGCTGTTCCACACCCTGTGGACGGTGCCCACCACCGACCGCCCCGAGGTGGAGCTGGCGCTGTGCAAAAGCTGGAACCGCTGGGTGGCGGACATGTGGGAACGGGGCAACGGACGTCTCCGGTGGTGCACGGTGCTGCCTCTGATGAGCATGGACGCCTCGCTGGAGCTGCTCCACTGGGCGCACGGACACGGCGCCGTGGGCGTGGCCATCCCGCCCATCCTCGGGCGCAAGCTGCCCATCGATCCCTACTTCCATCCGCTCTACGAGGAGGCGCAGAGTCTCGACATGGTCATCGCCACGCACATCGGCAACGGCAACCAGGACATCGTCGACATCACCAGGCCGGCCTACGACCCCAACGCCTTCGGCCTCATGCGCTTCCGCCTCCTGACCGCCGGCTCGTGCGAGGGGCTGCTGGAGAGCCAGCTTCCGCTCAAGTACCCCGGCCTGCGCTGGGCCTTCATCGAGGCCGGTTCCATGTGGCTGCCCTGGATGCTCCACGAGGCCAAGCGGCGCAGCCTGCAGCGCGGGACGCCCCTGCCCGACGACGTGCTGAAGGAGTTCAACATCTTCGTCACCTGCCAGAACGACGACCAGCTCGGCTACACGTACGAGTGCGGCCCGGACAACATCGTCATCGGCAGCGACTACGGCCACTACGACGGTTCAAGCCAGATGGACGCCCTCCGCGTCATGCGCCAGCGCACGGACGTGGACGAGGAGGTGAAGCGCAAGATCCTGAACGAGAACCCCAGGAGGCTTTGGCGGTTGTAGGAGGGTTCGGTTTCCCGCCTGGATCAGAGCCGCGTCGTCTCGATTTCCAGACCCAGGACGTGCTTGCCGGCCAGCTCGTAGTTGGCTAGGCGCACCTGCTGGTGCTGGCTGATGACGTGGAGGTCCTGGAAGATCCGCTGGATGACGTTGCCCTCGAAGACGGCGGTGGTGCCGGAGAGGTTGTAGAGGGTTTCCACCGCCTGGATCGCCAGCCGGATGCAGTGGGTGGCGGCGAGGCGCAGGCCGAGGCGCCGGTCCAGGGTGAGGGGCTCCGGCGACACGGCCTCCGACCAGAGGGCCCGGACGGCCTCCCGGATGTAGGCGCGCCCCGCGGCGAGCGAGGCCTGGATCTGGCCCACCGCCACCTGCACCGGCGACTGGTCCCGCAGCATCGCCTGCATGGCGTGGGGCGTCTTGGCCCCGGCCAGTTCCAGGAACGCATCGAGACACGCCTGAGCCGCGCCCAGGGACAGCGCGGCGTCGCCCGAGGCGAACAGCAGCACCAGGGCGATCTTGTACAGCGGCCCCGGCTCGCGCACCGGACTTCCGAGCTGGCGGATCACCCGCTCCTCCGGGACGAAGACGCCGTCCACGATGAAGTCGTTGGTGCCGGTGCCGCGCATGCCGCGCACCCGCCAGATGTCCACCACCTCCACGTCCTCGGCCGGCACGAAAAGGAACTTCTGCACCCGCTCGCCGTCCGGCTCCGGCAGCCACGCGCGCGCGGCGAACCACGACGCGTGCAGGGAGCCGGAGCTGAAGCGGTGGCGGCCGGTGACCCGGTACCCGCCCGGCACGGGCACCGCCTCGGCGGTGGGCATGGACGTGTTGGCCACCACGCAGCGCGGCGTGTCGGTCCAGATTTGCCGGGCCACCTCGTGCTCCATGCGCGCCGCATAGGTGGCGAAGATCGAGCACTGGTTCACCAGCCACGCGGTGCTGGCGTCGGCCTTGCCCAACTCCTCCAGCACGTCGACGTAGGACGGCAGGTCGATCTCGACCCCCTCCATGGACCGCGGCAGGCCGAGCTTGAACAGGCCGGCGTCGGAAAGCGCGTCGAACAGATCCTGCGGCAACTCGCGCTCCGTCTCGATCCGATCCGCGCAGGCCCGGATTCGCGGGGCCAGCGCCCTGGCCGCCTCCAGCATAGGGTGATTCTTGGATGACATCAGCGGTGCCCTGCCCTGCAACTTGTTCCACCCGCGCGCGGGTGTCAACTGAGCATGAGCCGGGGCAGGGTCAGCACCAGGGCGGGAAAGGCGATCATGACCGCCAGGTTCACCATGTCGAGCAGCACGAAGGGAAAGCAGCTCTTGTAGATCTCCACCATGGAAGCGTCCGGAACCACCCCCTTGAGGACGAAGAGCTGCAGCCCGAAGGGGGGCGTGGTGTTGGCCACCTCCATGTTGAGGAGCATCAGGATGCCGAACCAGATGGGATCGAAGCCGAGCTGGGCGGCCAGCGGGAAATAGATGGGCACCGTGATCATCATGATGGAGATCTGGTCCACGAACATGCCCAGCACGAGCACGATCAGCATCATCAGCACCAGGATCACCACCGGCGGCGCCTGGAACCCCGCCACCATCTCCACCAGTCCCCGGCTGGCGCCGGTGAACGCCAGCACCTGACTGAAGGCGTTGGACGCGAGGATGATCATGAGCACCACAACGGACACGCGCACCGTGCTCATCACCGACTGCGCCACCACCTTGAAGGTCAGGCTGCGGTACATGGCCGCCACAAGGGCCGTGCTCAGCGCTCCCAGGGCCGCCGCCTCCGTGGGCGTCGCCACGCCGATGAAGA
>JAPPNE010000119.1:0-1625 GCA_028818775.1 Deltaproteobacteria bacterium
TCTCTGGACCACTCAACTTACGTAAGCAATCTGCAAGCGAATTGAATCCAAGCTCCGCGTACCTGAGCGCCCATCTGACATCCCGATATCCCAGGGACCAAAGCCGTTCCACCCGCCGACACCGCTCCAACTCCGTCGTGGAGTCGCAGTCCGCTGCGTGCATCACCCTGAATCCGCGCAGCACGCAAGTACTTCACCGCCGCATCGCCGAACATCCCGGTGTGCAGACACCGGATGCGGCAACGGTTTGGGCGACCTGTTATAGTCTCGCTCAACGGCATACGTCGTTCGCCTGGAGGAGCAGTCCCACATGCCCGCAATGCAGATCGATGAGTCCACATTGACCAAGATGCAGTTGAGAAAGTTGCAGGCGTTGCGGAATTCAGTCGGCGACGAAATCGGCGATCGCGCCTTCCTCGACTGGCTGTCATCGCAGCCGGCGGCTGCGGGGGCGGCACCGGATGAGAACGCGACGCTGATCGTCGACACCTTGTGGCCGCTGATCCAGCAGGGCACCCTGACAATCCCGCGCGGCGGCTACCTGCTCAGACGGGGCCGGGGCAGGATTATCGTCGAGCCCGCGCGCCGGTAGGCCCGCACGGGACAAACGCCGCTTGCAGCGTGAGCCGCGGATCGGGATAGAGGCGACCGGCGAATGACCGGCATGGGCGGCACACTTGAGTTCTCGGTTGCCAACGATCTGCGCGGCATCAGCAGCGCGGCCGCCAGGATCGACGCGTTTTGCGCGGCTCACGATCTGGCGCACGGCATTTCCTTCGACGTCACTCTGGCGTTCGACGAGCTGGTGACCGACGCGATCGGCTACGGCTTCGACGACGGGGAGCACCGCATCGATCTTGCCCTGCGCATCGAGGGCGGCACGCTGACGGTGGAGGTCGCGGACGACTGCAGGCCGTTCGATCCGTTCCAGGCGCCGGAGCACGACTTGTCCGCCCCGGTGGAGGAGCGCGCCAGGGGTGGGCTCGGCATCTACCTCGTCCGCAAGACGATGGACGCGGTGACGTACCGGCGGGAGGACGGCCGCAACGTGGTGACACTGACGAAGAGGACGGCAGCGGGCGAGGCAGCGTGAGCATGCAGGCGCTCTTGCGGTCGGCACGTCCGGGTCCCTTCCCGCAGGATCGCAGTGGCAGCACCAAGGCGCCGCCAAACATGCCTCCTGCTTCGCGCGTCTCTCTTCCATCGGGGAAACGGGCCACGCCTGGCCGGGAGGCTGGAGCGGGCACACGTGAACCGGGCGTACTGCCGGAACCATGACCGATCGCGAACAGGACGGGGTTCCGTCCACGAGCATCCTGATCGCCTTCGAGAGCGCCGCGCGTCTTGGCAACTTCTCGTACGCCGCGCGGGAGCTGGGCACCTCGCAGTCTGCCGTGAGTCGACACATCGCGAGCCTCGAGAAGCAGCTCTCGGCCCGCCTGTTCGAGCGCTCCCCGACCGGCGTGAGCCTGACCGCCGCCGGCCTCCTTTACCGCAAGGCCGTCCTGGTCGGTCTGGGGGCCTTGCGCGCAGGCGCTGCGGAGGTCGCGGCGCTTTCGGACGAGGAGCCGTCGGAGGTGGTTGTCGCGTGCTCCGAGGAGGTATCGCACCTCTTCGTGACGCCC
>JAPPNE010000119.1:1725-4633 GCA_028818775.1 Deltaproteobacteria bacterium
GTCGGAGGTGGTTGTCGCGTGCTCCGAGGAGGTATCGCACCTCTTCGTGACGCCCGGGATCGAGGCGCTGCGGGAGGCGCTGGGTCCTGGAACCGCGATCCGAGTTCTCGCCCACGCCGACGGTAGCGCAACCATGCCGCCGAAGACCGAGGCGGACGTGCTCCTGACCTGGGACGCAGGATTCGCCGCACCGGAGGACTGCACGGTGATTGCTGCCGAGGCGGTCGGGGCTTTCTGCTCGCCGGGCTATGCCGCCCTTCACGCAGAGGTCCTGGCCGGGCCGGTCACAGGCTGGGGCGGACTGACCTTTCTCTGCACCACGGGTTCGGAGGAGCATCGGGCTTCGTGGGAGACGTGGTTCGCGGCTGCCGGCCGTCCCGCCTCCGAACCCCGGTACGTGCCGCATGACAGCTACACGCATGCCTTGGACGCTGCCCTCGCCGGCCGCGGTGTGGTGCTCGGCTGGCGGCATCTGGTCTGGCGGTACGTGGAGAGCGGGCTTCTGGCGGCGCTCTCGGGCGGCTTCGTCGAGACCAGCCGGCGCTTCCATGCCGCGCTCACGCCGAGGGGCCGGAACAGGCCCCTGGCGCGAAGGTGCCTGACCTGTTTCGGTGGAGGCTCGTAGCGCGGCCGCTACGCCGCGCCACAGCCGTCGAGCGGCGCAAGCGGCGGTCAAGACTTTCTCCGCCTGGCCCGGCCGAGGACCTGTTCCACCTGCGCGCGGGGCAGACGCAATTGCCGTGCGATGGCCGCAGGCTTGACGCCCGCCTCGAACGCGGCGCGGACGAGCCTCGCCTGTCCCGGCGCGAGCGGCAGTGGCCGACGCTTCGACTTGCCGTCGGCCGCAGGTGCCGGACCCGACGGCTTCTGCGCCCGGGAAGCCGGCGGCGGGACCTGTTCTCCGCCGAGCGGCCATCCCCGACGGCGTGCCTCTTCGACCGCCGCGCGCAGCAGCCCGTCGAGCTGGGCATCGTCGAGATGACGCAAAGAGGCCGGCAGGTTCGACGGCAGCGCATAGCGCATCTTCCCATCGGAGGGTGGGGCACCCGAGCCGGCACTATCGCCCGCGTCCGCCATTCCAGCCTCTCCGGCAAGGCCGGGCCGGCCACGCCGAGCACGAATCTGCCGCGCCGCTGGCCATCGCTCCCGATCCGGCAGACCTCCTCATGCTCCGCCGCCCTCCGAATCCGGGCCGCCCGCCTCCAGGTGACGAACGAGCCGCTGCGCCCTCTCACTGTCCATGTCGCGCAGGGCGTCGAGGACGGTCCCCGCGAGCGCGCGATGGTTCCCGGCGAAGCGGCCGAGATGAACGATCGCATCCTCGTCCCCGATCATCGTCAGTGCCTCGATCACCTCCGCCGACGGCGCGCGCTCAAGCTCGGCTACAAGGGGGGCCACGGCAGCCGCGTCCCCGGCGATGCCCAGGGCGATCGCCGCCAGACGCCGCACCGGGGACGACGGATCGCTCAGCCCCTCGCGAAGAAGCTCGACCGGGACTGCCGCCCTCGGCGCCAGTGCAAAAGCTGCCGCCCGCACCGACGCGTCCTTGTGATCGAGCAGCGGGCCGACGAATCCGGCGGGCAGGGACAGCGCCGCCTCCGCCGCCGCCTGCATGGCCAGGGGCAGAAGCGATGCTGGCAGGCCCTTCGACAGCACGATCCCCTTGAGTGCCGAGCGGGCGCGCGCGCCTTCCAGCCGCGCCAGCGTGCTCAGCACCGCGCGCTGTTCCACCAGCGGCACACGAATGCCGAAACCGGCGAAGCGCCGCCACAGCCGCTCCAGCGCCGGAACCGCCGCCGACAGCCCGCGCGACGCGATCTCCGAACACAGCGCTTCCGCCGTTGCCATCGACGCCTGCGGCAGCCGCGCGATCAGCGCTGCGTCCGAAAGGCCGGCAGCGTCAGCAGGTGCCTCCGGTGCGGCGGACGCGGTGACGCGGCCCGTATCGCTCAGGCCCCGCTCGTCGAAGAGGTCGGGCTGGCTCTCAGCCATCGCCCGACCGGCAGCTCGCCGCCCGGACATCTCTCCATCTTACCCATGCCCGGCAGAACCGGCATCCGCCGGCCTGTCTCTCGCCGCCGCCGTGTCCGCTCCCAGGCGACGACCCGGACCATACGATCACCAACTGCGCCTCCCGAGCCGCCGAGCAATTGTCTCCCGCAGTCGCCCCTTCTCCGCTCGCGGTCAGCATTGGCAGCGGGACCGCACACAGCACCAAGCGCATCTTCACGCTCGCCGATCGCGCGTGCCATGGGCGTCTTCGCCCGGCACGCCGCCGCGAGGGAGAGGCCGGCCGTGACGGGCGGCGGGGCGGGCGGCCTGGGTGAGCCTGCGCCTGCCGCTCGCGAGCGCAAGCCAGGGGGAGTTGAAGATGAGAACGGCGAAGACGATCCAGCGCGCTGCCAGCACCTACCTGGTGCATTTCTTCGGCGGCGGCCTCCAGGAGCAGGGCCGCTACGTGGTCGAGAGGTACGAGACTGCGGCCTCGGGCGAGATCCGCCCGCTCAATGACGAGAAGGAGGGCGCAAGGCGACGCCGACGGCGCACGACCATGTCGTGCCCCGCTGTCCGTCGCCTGCGACCTGTAGCCAACGAGATTATCGTCGCCACCGACGTCAGCCGCGACGCAGGCATGCAACTTTTCGGCAGCTCGGCTGCCGGCATCGCGCTGCGCGGCAAGTGGCGCTGCTGACCGGCAGCCTGGGCGGGGGCGTCACCGCAGGCGCGGCCGGCCGCCCGACCCTCGGCTACACCCACGTCTTCGAGGTTGCCATGTCCAGCAGCGAGGAGCGAACACGCAAGCGCCAGCGTCGGCGGCATGCCGATCGAATCGCGCGGGGCACGTGCTCGCGTTGTGGCAAGTGTCCGCCCGAGCCCGGCCTCAAGGTATGCCGGCGCTGCGGGGAGA
>JAPPNE010000120.1 GCA_028818775.1 Deltaproteobacteria bacterium
CGTCAGGTCGGCGGTGTACACCGGCTCGCCGCGGACCTTGGCGGCGCCGTCGAGACGGCGCTCGTCGAGTGGTCTCGGCGCCGGCGTCTCCTGCCCGCGCAGCAGCGCCGCCGCCCGGTTGACCGACCGGATGATGGACAGATAGCCGGTGCACCGGCAGATGTTGCCGTCCAGGGCGGCCTTGATGTCCGCTTCCGAGGGGTCGGGATTCTCGTCCAGCAGGGCGCGGGCGGCGAGGATCATGCCCGGGGTGCAGAAGCCGCACTCGAAGCCGCCTTCTTCCCAGAACGCTTCCTGCACCGGGTCCAGCGCATCGTCGCCGCCGAGACCCTCGATGGTCGTCAGCGAGCGCCCGTCGATCTCGTGGGTCAGGGTGGTGCAGGCGCTCACCGGGCGGCCGTCCAGCAGCACCGTGCAGGAACCGCAGACCTCCACCTCGCAACTCGTCTTGGTGCCCTTGAGCCTGAGGGAGTTGCGCAGGAAATCCGCCAGCAGCAACTCCGGCGCCACGCTGGCGCTGCGCACCTGGCCGTTCAACTCGAATTGAATCTCGATCTCGTTCATGGATTCCTCGGTCGGGTTGCTTCAATCGTTCCAGGACGCTGGCAGCGGAATAGGGAGACTCTGGGAACTTGCGGTCCTTCGACTTCGCGCCGCTGGCGCGGCGCTACGCTCAGGACGAACGGTTGTGGAAACCTTTCCCGTTCGTCCTGAGCGTAGCGCCGCGCCAGCGGCGCGAAGTCGAAGGACGCCATTTCAAAGGACGCCATTCCATTGATCAGATTGCTTAGTCTGTACCAGAT
The DNA here is from genome assembly GCA_028818775.1 of Deltaproteobacteria bacterium. NCBI lineage: Bacteria > Pseudomonadati > Myxococcota > Myxococcia > Deltaproteobacteria bacterium. The sequence continues at coordinate 804 of JAPPNE010000120.1, forward strand.
CAGAGGGGCCGCCGCGACAAGCGGCGGTGAAGCAAGGACCGGTCTAGGACCAGTACGTGGTGCGGTCCACGGGGATGTGCGCGAGCACTTCGCCGGGGATGTAGTCTTCGACCTTGATGCGGGCCATGGCCTCGTCCGGGACCTTGGAGACGGGGGAGAAGGGGCGGTCCAGGGGGCGGGTGGCGTCGACGATCATGACGGAGGTCTTGGTCTCGTCCACCACGGTGGGGTCGAGGTAGTTGCCGGTGAAGGTGGGCTGCATGATCGACACTTGCCGGTGCGGCTGCACGCGGGTGGCCAGGGCCCACAGGATTTCGGTGGGGTTGTAGACGTCGATGTCGTCGTCGAAGACGAAGACGTGCTTGGCGTGGAGCTCGGTGAGGGCGGCGGCCGCGGCGCGGCCGGGGTCGCCCTCGGAGAGCTTCTTCATGGCGATGAAGATGTTGTAGTGGGCGTGGCGGCCGGCCTTGCATACCGCGGTGACGCCGGGCACGGCCTCGCGGATGCGCCGCAGGTAGGCGCCCTCCCGCGGCAGGTCCAGCCAAGGCTTGTCGCCCTCGGGGGTGATGACCGACTGGTACATGGCGTTGCTGCGGAAGTTGATGGCGCGCACCTCGTAGCGGCAGGCCGAGAAGAAGCGCTGCGGTCCGAGGTAGCCCGGCGCTTCCCCGAAGGGGCCGTCGACGATGCGCTCGCCCGGGATCAGCGCGCCTTCGATGACGATCTCCGCGTCCGCGGGAATCAGCAGGTCGTCGCCCCAGGTGGTGGACGGCGTCACCCGGAGCGGCTCCCCGAGGTAGGCGCCGATGACGTCGTATTCGCTCACCTCGAAGGGGCCGGTGTAGCACGCGCCCATGTAGAACGCGGGGTGGTGTCCCAGCACCGTGGCCACCGGGCATTCCAGCCCCTGGTCCTCGTGGTCGCGGAAGATGATCCACTGGTGGTGCTGCGAGTGGTAGTGCGACGTGTGGTTCTTCGACTTGATCTCCATGCGGTGGTACGAGGCGTTGTAGATGCCTTGCCGGCGGTCCTTGGCGATGGTGCACAGGGTGATGTAGGGGCCGCCGTCCATGTAGTGGTGGCGCATGATGGGCAGCTCGTGGAGGTCCACGGCGTCGCCGCTCCGGACGTTCTCCATCACCGGCGCCTCGCGGTTCTCCACCACCACCGGCGCCACCCGGTTGCGCTCGATGTCCACGCACGCCTCCGCCATCTGCGCCCGGGTCATCTCCTTGGGCAGCCCCAGCGCGATCTGGGTCTTGCGCTGGGAGATGGTGAAGTTCATCACCAGCCTGAAATCGCTGACCCGGCCGTGCAGGTTGCGCGGCCGGTCGAAGACGAGCAGCGGGAACTTCCGGGCGGCCCTCAGATGCTTGATGATGGCGCTCACGTCGTAGTTGGCGGGGTCCACCTCCCGCTCCACGTGCACCACCTCGTTGGGAATTTCACGGCGGCAGTCTTCCAGGAAGCTGCTCAGGCTTTTCGGCATGCAAATATTCCTTGATCCGGGGCCCGGCGTCGCATCGCGCCGGCCCCCGGACCTTGGCTCGCCCGGTTGTGCGATGTTTCGAGGATTGCCTACTCGATGTCCGAATGCCGTCGCGGCATCACCACCAGGTTCGCCGTGACCTCCGAGACCTCCGGGATGCCCTTGATGGCCGCCACCACCCCTTCCACCGTTACCGGCGAGGAAACCATTCCGGACACGGTCACCGTCCCTTTGTGAGCCTTCACGTCGATGGGCAGATCGCGGTACAGCTCGGAACGGAGCAGGGTGGCCTGCGTCTTCCTGGCCAGCGCGAGGTCCTCGAAGGCCTGCCTGGAAGCCTCCGTCTCGCCAAACGCCGCGAGCTTGGCGGCCGTGCTGACCACCTGGCTTGCGGCCTCCGTGCCCATGGCCAGGTTGAGCATCAGGTGATAGCGGGTGGGGTCCTGCCAGTCGTGGCCGAATAGGGCCATGAGCCGCCGGCTGCGGGCCCGGTCGGTGTGCTCGAGTTGCTTCCGTATGGTGCCCTCGTCCACCGCGAGGCGCGAGCGGAGCAGGTCGACGCGCAACTCCATGGAGCCGGTCAGGAAGACCTTCAGCACGTGCGACACGCCGGGAAGAAGCTCGTGTCCCACGTGTCCGTGGTAGACCATGGGGCCGGCCTGGGCCATCTCGCACATGGCGGCCTGGAGCGCGATGCGGTAGGGCCGCAAGTCCTGCAGCCACTGTTCCCACCAGTGCGGCTCCTTCTCCGTGATGTCGTCGAGCTTGGCGCGCGGCACGCCGTAATTCGGCAGAGTGGCCGCCAGGTCCTGCCGTCCCACGCACTTGTAGTTCAGGGACTTCGCGACCCGGTTGGCGACTTCCTCCGCCCCGTGGATGCCTTCGTAGATCATGATGACCGACATGACGAATCCTCCTTTCCAACAGGAACCCGACACCAGACCATGCTTGACCTCACACTTTCAGCATACTGCCGGGACGGGGAATAGGCAATGAAGATTTGGCAGGGCCGTTTGAGGCGTCGCACCCACCCTGTTACACGGTGTCGGCATGGGATACCGTGCGAAACGTTCCATTTCGACTGGAACGCTGGTGTGGCTCGCGGCGGTCGGGACGCTGCTTTACGTGACGCTGGCGGCGAGCGTGACGGAGGCCGCCGGCGAGACGCGCATCGGGCGGGTCCAGGGGCGCGGCCACATTTCGCCTTTTCGCGGGCGGCAGGTCACCACCACCGGCATTGTGACCGCGGTGGATACGGACGGTTTCTACCTGCAGGATGCGGCGGGGGACGGGGACCCCGATACCTCGGACGGCATACTCGTCTTTACGCGGCGGGCTCCGGCGGCCGCCACGGGGGACCGGTTGCGCGTGCGCGGCGTTGTGACGGAGTTCCAGCCCGGCGGCGCGGCGTCCCGCAACCTCACCATCACACAGATCACGCGCCCGCGGCTCACGCGCTTGTCCCGCGGCAACAGGCTTCCCGACCCGGTGGTGCTGGGGTCCGGTGGGCGCGTCCCGCCCGGCCGTGTCATCGACAACGACGGGTTCGCGGTGTTCGATCCGAGGGAAGACGGCATCGACTTCTACGAGACACTCGAAGGCATGCGTGTCACCGTCAGGGATGCGGTGGCGGTGAGCCCCACCAGCCGTTTCGGGGAGATCTTCGTGCGTGCCCGCGGCACGGCGCCTTCGGGCTTGAGTGCGCGCGGCGCCCTCACGCTGCGGCCTGACGACTTCAACCCCGAACGCATCCAGATCGACGACGACTTCGGACTGAGCCCCATGGCGACGCCGCACGTCCAGGTGGGCGATTCCCTGGGCGACGTCACCGGCGTGATGAGCTACGGCTTCGGCAACTACGAGGTGCGTTTCACCGATAAATTCAGGCGTACGCGGGGCCGGCTGAAGCCCGAGACCACGTCCTTGCGGGCCGGCGACGATCACCTCACCATCGCCACCTTCAACGTGCTCAACCTCGACCCCAACGACGCCGACGGTGACACCGACGTGGCAAGCGGCCGTTTCGACGCCGTGGCGGCTATCATCGCCCGCAACCTGCGCCACCCCGACGTCGTGGCGCTCCAGGAGATCCAGGACAACGACGGCTCCGCCAAGACCGGGGTCAAGGCCGCCGGCGCCACGCTGCGCCTGCTCGTGGACCGCATCGCCGCCGTGGGGCGGGTGCGCTACCGCTTCATCGACCACCCGTTCATCGGCGACGACACGAGCGGCGGCCAGCCCGGCGGCAACATCCGCGTGGCGTTCCTCTACAACCCGGCGCGCGTGGAGCTCGTCCCTGGCTCGGTAGCCACCGTCACGGACCCGGCCGACCAGCGCACCAACCCGCGGAACCCGTTCTACAACGGTCGCCTGCCGTTGGTCGCGAGCTTCCGCCCCCGCGCGTCCGGCGGTGCCGCGATCACCGTGGTCAACAACCACTTCAACTCCAAGCGCGGCAGCAGCCCGCTGTTCGGGGAGGTGCAGCCCTTCACCCAGCGCCAGGAGGACCCGTCCGTAAACGGCAGCGTGACCAACCGCCGCAGGCAGGCCGAGACAGTGCAGGCGTTCATCGCCCGCCGGCTCGCCGCACGGCGCGACGCCGCCATCGTCGTCCTGGGCGACTTCAACGAGTTCGGGTTCGTCTCCCCGCTCAAGATCCTCGAACGCAGCCTCCGGAACCTCACCGAAACGCTGCCCCCGACCGAGCGCTACACCTACATCTTCGAGGGCAACGCCCAGTCCCTGGACCACATCCTGGTGAGCCCGGCCCTCGGTGCCTCCGCCGAGGTGGACATCGTCCACGTCAATGCCGAGTTCGCCGAGACCGCCGCGCGGGCCAGCGACCACGACCCGATAGTGGTGCGGGTGCGGCTGCCGCGGACGACAGCGGAACGATGACCGATTGATCCCGGATACAATTGACAGCCTATGGTTTGTCGGATAGGTTCCAGCCCGACTTCGGGGTGTCCTTAACCGCCCTTCGCTTCCATGGACCGGCACCACAAATGACCACACCCAGAATCGCCCTGATCCTCACCGGAGGCACCATCGACTCGGTGGGCGCCGACCGGCTGGATCTCGCCTGGTACATCGAGAACAACAAGCGGCTCGGTGACGGCGAGTTGGTGGGTTCCGTTCCCGAGCTTGCGGGCATCGCCGAGGTGGAGCAGGTGCCGTTCCGGCGGTTGCCGAGTCATGCGCTGGTGGACCGGGACTGGCTCGACCTGGCGGAGCTGCTGCACGGGATCTTCGAGCGTGGCGAAGCCGACGGCGCGGTCATCACCCACGGCACCAACACCCTCGAAGAGACGGCCTACTTCCTGAACCTGGTGCTCAAGACGGACCGGCCGGTGGTGCTGGTGGGGTCCATGCGGCCGGCGTCGGCGCTGGGCGCGGACGGCTACCTGAACCTGTTGAACGCGGTGCGGGTGGCCGCGGAACCAAGTTCCCGCGGGCAGGGCGTGCTGGCGGTGATGAACGACCGCATCTATGGCGCCCGGGACCTGACCAAGACGGCGACCTATCGGGTCGAGGCGTTCCAGGGGCGGGACCTCGGGCCTCTGGGTTTTGCCGACGCCGACGGCAGCGTGCGCTATTACCACCGGACGGTCATGCCGCACACCATCGCCACCGAGTTCGACGTGTCAGGGTTGGAGTCGCTGCCCAGGGTTGATGTCGTGGTGTCGCACGCCGGAGCCGACGGCGCCGTGATCGATGCCTGCGTGGCCGCGGGCGCCAGGGGCATCGTGTGCGCCGCCACCGGCGCGGGCCGCCCCACGCCTGCGCAGGACGAGGCGTTCGCCCGCGCCAGCGAAAAGGGCGTCGTTTTGTGCATCGGCAGCCGCGTGGGCTCCGGCCGCGTCGCCCGCAGCCCGGGTCTCCAGGAGCGCGGCGTCGTCACCGCCGACAACCTCCAGCCCTGGAAGGCACGGGTCCTGCTGGCCCTGGCCCTCAGTGCCACCACCGACCCGGACGCCATCCAGCGGATGTTCGATACTTACTGAGGTTGGCGCCCTTCGACTTCGCTTCGCTACGCTCAGGGCGAACGGTGTGCCCTTCGACTTCGCTTCGCTACGCTCAGGGCGAACGGTGTTTTGATGACGGTTGCTGAACTTAGCCGTTCGTCCTGAGCCCTTCGACAAGCTCAGGACAAGCTTCGCGAAGCGAAGTCGAAGGACATCGGTTACGCTCAGGACGAACGGTAATGCGTTACCGCGTCACCCCAGCACGATCTTGCTCTCGTCCTCCCGCACCTCGATGGCGTTCTGGACCAGCGCGGCATACCGGTACACCGCGTGGGCGAACTTGCTGTAGGGGATGGTCAGGAACAGCCCGAACACCACTCCCAGGTGGATCACCAGCAGCGTTCCCATCATCGCGGTCTCGCGGAACACCAGCAGCAGCAGCCCCGTGAAGCTCGTCAGGAAGAGCATCCACAGGAAAGTCTTGTCCAGGGTGAGCATCTTCTCCTCGGCCGGGTCCAGGTCGCTCTTGGACTTGAGGTAGAGCAGGCCCACGGTGCCGATGCACATCATGACGCCGCCCACCGTCCCGAACACCACCGGAAGGCTCAGGTAGGGGTAGGGCGAATGCCAGTGGAGGACGTTGTGGTAGAAGGCCGCGATGCTGGTGGCGCAGAAGTCCAGCCCGAAGCCGTAG
>JAPPNE010000121.1 GCA_028818775.1 Deltaproteobacteria bacterium
CGTAGTGGTCCGAGTGGAACGGCAGGTCCGCGTGCGGCGCCTGCCAGATGAGCGATCCCTTGAGGCCCGCCTTGGCCGCGCGTTCAAGCTCCTTCACCGCGTGGTCGGTGTCGTACATGGAGATGGCGGCCACGCCCACCAGCCGGTTGGGCGCCACCGAGCAGTAATCCATGACCCAGTCGTTGTAGGCGCGGAACGACACCTCCTGCAGCTTGGCGTCGTCCATGGCGAAGTGCGGCAGCAGATAGGTCGGGAAGAGAACCTCGGCGCTCACGCCGTCGGTCTCCATCTCGGTGATGCGCTTGTTCGGATCCGATCCCCCCGGCTGCGTCTGGAAGCTCTCTCCTACCTTCAACTGGGGAAAGCGCGGCACCTGGTCCTTGTACGAAGCCGGCGCTCTTTCCACCAGAGCCTCGGACGGCTCCATGACGTGGGAGTCCGAGGAAATAATGACTTCGCAGCCCTCGAGTGTTCCGTTGTCTGCCATTTTGTTCTACCCCCTTGTGGACTTTTCGCGCACGTCCGCCCTTTTGACACAGGCTCTACACCACCACCGGCCCGGCGTCAACAATGGCCCTTCGACTTCGCTCGGCAGACCTCGCTACGCTCAGGACAAGCCGCTCGAAGGACACCGGTGGCGCGCTCACCACTCGGCCTCGGCCGTGGCCCACCGGTCCAGGCTCGCGAGGTACTCCCGCATCAGCACCAAGCGCATGGCCACCGCCCTGCGCGTGGCGTCCTGGCTCTCCGGCGTAACGGCGTAGCGTTCCAGGATGGCCTCGGGACCGGTGCCGTGCCCCTCCTCGTCGGCCAGGATGCGCTTGTACGGAGCCTTGATCCAGTCGGGAACCGACGGCGCGGCCAGGCACTTCTCGATGAGATAGTTGGCCACCCCTTCCCCGGCCATGGAGAAGCCGGCCATCCGCTGGCAGGTGTCGGGAAGGGCTTCCAGGGCGTTGAACATGGACATCTGCGCCGGCAGCGCGCGGTAGTCGAAGGGATCGCCGCCGAGGTCCCGGATGCGCCCCATGAGAAGCCCGGCGTGCGTCATCTCCTCGTGGGCGGAGCGCGCCATCATGGTCTTGACCTCAAGCTCCGGCGTGGTCTTGAGCCAGCCGCCGAAGAGGTCCGCGGCCCGCAACTCGTTCCACAGCCGGCTCTTCATGACCCGGACGCGCTGCTCGTCGGTGGTCAACGGAACGTAGCTGTAGGCGGGCGGGCGATCGTCGAGTGTGGCGCAGAAGGCCCTGACCTTGTCCCGCAACTCCTGAACGAATTCCTTGCTGGTCATGGCCTGCCTCCTGATCAAGTCACTCCGCCCTCGCGCAACTCCGCCAAGGCTTCGTCATCGTATCCGAGCTCCCGCAGGATCTCGTCCGTATTCTCACCCAGCAGCGGCGCCGGCCGGTGAAAACGCATGGGAGTGTCGGACAGCCGGATGGCGTTGCCGATGAGGTTGCTCGACCCCATCTTCGGATGGCGGATCTCCTGCGGCAGCCCCATCTCCTTCACCTGCGGGTCGTCCAGCACTTCGTCGATCTTGTAGATGGGGGCGTTGGGCACGTTCACCGCGTCCAGGGCCTTGAGCCAGTGGTCCCGCGGCTGTTTCTCGAATTCCGCCTGCAGGATCGGGACGATGTCGTAGTGGTGGTGCCAGCGGTCGTTGCGGGTAGCGAAGCGGGGGTCGTCCAGCAGGTCACGGCGGCCCACCGCGCTCACCAGCCCCTCCCAAGCCTTCTGGTGCCCCGACAAGTGGATCACCAGCGGCTTCTTGTCGCTGGGGATGAAGCAGTAGATGCGTCCGCGCGGGAAGTTTTCCCGTGTGATGGCCTCGCCGCCGTTCAGGTAGTCGGCCATGTGCGACTCGATGAACGCCATGCTGATGCGCAGGAGCGACGCGTCCACGAACTGGCCGCGGTCGGTGTGGTGGCGCGCCAGCAGCGCCGCGAGAATACCGTAGCACGCGAAAATCCCGGTGGAGTGATCGGTGACCGAGACCCCCACCACCTTGGGCTGGTCGAAGTCGGTCATGAGGCTCAGCATGCCGCTCAATGCCTGGCCGATAGTGTCGAAGCCCGGCTTGTCGCGGTAGGGCCCCTCCTGCCCGTAGCCGGTGATGGAGCAATGGATCAGCCGGGGATTCAGCTTCGAGAGCCGCTCGTAGTCAAGCCCCAGCTTCGAGCGCGTCTCCGGCCGGAAGTTCTCCAGCAGGACGTCCGCCCTTTCCAGCAGCTTGAGCAGGATTTCCTTCCCCTGGGGTTTCCGCAAGTCCAGAGTGAGGCTTCTCTTGTTGCGGTTGAGCGCCCGGAAGCTCGGACCATAGCCCTCGTACAGCGGATTCCGTCCCCGGTGCGTATCGCCTCCGTCGGGCAGCTCCACCTTGATGACGTCGCACCCGAGGTCCCCCAGCAAACTGCCGCAGAACGGCCCGGCCACGTGCCCGCTCAAATCGAGCGCCATGGTCCCCTGCAATGCCGCACTCATGATTCAGGACGTCTCCCTTTCCCCGACGAGGCGAGTTTGCGAACAACCTTCTCCATTACAGCCCCATGACGGCCCCTTGGCCGCTTTGCAGTATAGCCGATATGCACCATAGTGGGGAACGGGAACGAAGACGGCAACGGAGGACTCGTGAAGACGGAATCGTGGAAGGACTCGAAGGCGAGTGGGTGATCGAAACGACGCGGGAGATGGCGGCGGCGCACATCGCCGACGAAGGTCTCCTGGTCTATTCGACGCCGGCCATGGTCGGCCACATGGAGCGCGCGTGCGTGGAAACGGTACGCCCGTACCTGGACGACGACGAGGTGTCGCTGGGAGTGCGGGTGGAGATCTCCCACATCGCCGGGACGGGCATGGGCGAGACCGTCCGCACGAGTGCGAAGCTCATCGGGGTGGAAGGGCGCCGCCTGAGCTTCACGGTGGAGGCGCACAACGAGCGCGAGAAGATCGGCGAGGGCCGCCACCAGCGCGTGGTGGTGAAACGCGAGCGGCTGCCGTCGAAGAAGTGACGGCCCGCGGCCATGCGCGGCGCCGGGCCGCGCTTGACAGTCCGTCGGGGCGCGTGGTGATATGGGGCGCCGCGCCGGTCGGGATGCGCCGGCGGCCGCGGGAAGACCTTTCGGGCGTGCGACGGCGACGGAGCGACACATGGCAAGCACCGGTTCCCTTAGAGAGAGGCTCGAAGCCGCTGTGCTGGAGCGGCACTGCGCGAACCATCCGCTGACCGAGAAGTGGGCCGCGGGCAAGCTCAGTCGCAACGCCATGATGGGTTGGGCCATCGAGCAGTACCACTGGATCAGCAACATCTACCGCGGCGAGCTGTACAAGGCCGCCAACACACCCCTGGAGGTGCAACGGCTGCTGCTGGGCAACTACCTGGAGGAGAGCGACCCGGAACGGCCGCACCTGGACATCATCCTGCGTTTCTGCACCGCCAACGGCGGAGACGCCGAAGCCGCCAAACGCGGCCGTGGCCTGCCCACCACCGAGGCCTGGGTGAGCTGGTTCAACCGCGTGTGCAAGGACGAGTCCTTCATCTGCAGCGTGGCCGCCACCAACGTCGGCACCGAGTCCCAGTCGCCGATGCTGTACAGCAAGGTGCTGCCCGCCCTGCGCGACGTCTATCGCTTCGACGAAGCGGCCATCGAGCACTTCTGGCTCCACGCCGACGTCGACACCGAGCACGGCGGCCGCGGCTTCGAGATCCTCGAACGGTATTGCACCACGCCCGAACTCCAGGAAATGGCCGTCCATTACGCCCGGGAGAGCGCGAAGATGCGCTGGTTCTTCTTCGACGGCATCTACATCCACTACGAGATGGGCTACGCGCTGCGCTGAGGACGGCCCGCGGCGGCGCCCGCCGAAGGGGCGCGGGCCGGAGTCGGAGCGAAGTCGATGATCAGCCGGGATCGGAGGAACGACACCCCATGACCACCGCGACACAGGACCTGACGGAACTGGACGAGTTCCTCGCCGAGCGCTGGCTCTCGGGCTTGTGGAAGCTCGACCGCCAGGAGCGTACCCCCGACCCCAAGACCAAGGTGGTGCCGCACCTGTGGAAGTGGGACGACGTCTACCAGAGCCTGCTGCAGGCGCGCGACCGCATCGGCATCGAGAAGGGGCGCACCGAGCGCCGCACCATCCGGCTCGTGAACCCGGGCATGCGGCACATCGAAATGACCAGCCACACGATGCTGCTGGCCTGCCAGATGATCCAGCCGGGCGAGGTGGCGCCGGCGCACCGTCACAGCATGGCGGCCCTCCGCTTCATCGTGCAGGGCGAGGGCGCCTACACCGTGGTCAACGGCGAGAAGCTCATGATGGCCGAGGGAGACCTCATCCTCACGCCCCAGGGCACCTGGCACGACCACGGCCACGAGGGCAGCGCGCCCATGGTGTGGCTCGACGGCCTCGACGTGCCGCTCATCCAGTCGCTCCAGGTGATCTCCTACGAGCCCTATGCCGAGGAGAAGCAGGCCACCCACGCGAGCGCACAGGAGGCCTCCCACTTCGGCATGACCCGCCCGGTGCGGACCGGCAAACAGGCGGCGCCCGCGCCGCTCCACTACCGCTGGGAGGACACCTACCGCTCCCTGCGGGCGCTGGCGCAGACCGCGGGCGACCCTTATGACGGCGTGGCCCTCGACTACGTGAACCCGCTCACCGGCGGCAGCACCCTGCCGACGCTGGCGTGCCGCGCACAGATGCTGCGCCCGGGAGAACGCACCCGCGCGCACCGCCACAACAGCACCGGCATCTACCACGCGTTCCGCGGCAGCGGCGCCACCGTCATCAACGGCGAGACGCTGGAATGGGACAAGGGCGACAGCTTCATCGTGCCGCTGTGGAGCTGGCACGAGCACCTGAACCGTTCCGCCGGCGAGGAAGCGATCCTGTTCTGCATGCACGACGCCCCGGTGCTGGAAGCCTTCGGGCTTCACCGCCAGGAGAGCATGGAAACGTCGGGCGTGGGGATGTAGGCCCGTCCACCCCCGGTCAACGCCCGCCGGACCGCGCCGACGTGGCGCGGACCGTATTGACACGATCCCGCGAACCTAATAGTTTACGCGGTTTGCCTACGTAAGGCAGATCGACCAAGGAGGACTCGACCATGACACGCACTCGCGCCACGGCCATCGTCACGGTGCTCGCCGCCATCACACTGCTGGCGGCCGCCGCCCCGGCGGCGGACTACTACGCAGGGAAGACCATCACCGTCCTGGTGTCGTCCAGCCCCGGCGGCGGCACGGACACCACGGCCAGGCTGGTTTCCCGCTACCTGCCCAAGTTCATCCCCGGCAATCCGGATACCATCGTACGCAACATGCCCGGCGGCGGCGGCACGGTGGCCAACAACTACTTCACGCGCCGCGCCAAGGCGGACGGACTGACCATGTCGCAGGACTCGTCGTCGGCGCTGAGCACCTACGTCCGCGGCGGTAAGCGGGTCAAGTACAACCCGCGGGAGTACAACTATATCGGCTCCATCATGCGCGGCGGCAGCATCCTCATGGTGCGCAAGGACGCGCGCAAGCGCCTCGGCGACCCCAAGGCCAAGCCTGTGGTGGTGGGCGATTCGGACGGCATCCGCACGTGGGTGGCCATGACCGTGTGGGGCGCCAAGTACCTGGACTGGAACACCCGGTGGATCTTCGGCTACGCCGGCACCGGCGAGATGGTGCTGGCCCTGCGCCAGGGCGAGATCGAGATGTGGGGCACCGGCAACGCCAAGCTCATCCGGGACCTTCAGAAGGACGGCGTGGTCGACACCCTCGTGCTGCTCACGGACAAGCGCCGCAAGGACTTCCCCGACGTCCCCACCTTCGCCGAGGTGCTCGGAGACAGGAAACCGTCCGGTGCATCCTGGCAGGCCTACAAGGTGTGGACCGGACCCTCGGACGTGGACAAGTTCCTGCACGCCCCCAAGGGGACACCGGACAACGTCATGAACATCCTGCACACCGCCTGGGCCGAGATGGTGAAGGACCCGGGGTTCCAGGCGCAGGCCACCAATTTCTTCGGCGAAGCCTGGCGGACCCGCGACGGTGCGGCCACCACAAAGCTGGTCATGGAGGCCACCGACGCCCCGAAGGAAGTCAAGGACTTCCTCTTCAACATCCGCAAGGAGCACGGCCTGCCCACGGGCAAGAAGAAAAAGTAAATAGCGGATGCTCGAAGCCGCGTTTGACGGCCTGCTCGGTATCCTGACTTGGCACTCCCTGGGCATGATGGCCCTGGGAGTGCTGATCGGGAGCTTGGTGGGGTTCCTGCCGGGCATCGGCGGCCCCACCACCCTGGCCATCATGCTCCCCTTCGTGATGACCATGAAGGACCCCTATCCGGTCATCGCGCTGCTGGTGGGCATGGACGCGGTGGGCAACACCGCCAGCGCCTTCCCCTCCATACTCATCTCGGTCCCCGGAAGCTCGGGGTCCCAGGCCACTATCCTGGACGGCTACCCCCTGGCCAAGCAGGGGCAGGCCGCGCGGGCTCTGAGCGCGTCCTTCACCGCCTCGCTGCTGGGCGGGTTCGTGGGCGCCCTGGTGCTGGTGGCCTCGCTGCCGGTGCTGCGCCCGCTGGTGCTGACCTTCGGCTCGCCGGAGTTCTTCGTCCTGACCCTGTGGGGCCTCACCATGGTGGCGGTGCTGAGCGGCAACGCCCCGGTCAAGGGCATCATCGCCGGCATCATCGGCGTCCTCGTGGCCACCGTGGGCATGGACGCGAAATCCGGCATCCCCCGCTTCGACTTCGACTACGACTACCTCTGGGACGGCATCAGCCTCATCATCGTCGCCCTGGGCCTGTTCGGCATCCCGGAAATCATCGACCTGGCGAGCCGCAAGACCAGCATCGCCGAGAGCGAAGAGCTGGGCAGCGGCTTCTTCCAGGGCATCAAGGACGTGTTCCGGCACTGGTGGCTGATGGTGCGGTCTTCGGCCATCGGCGCGTGGGTGGGCTTCCTGCCGGGCTTGGGCAGTTCCGTGGCCGACTGGTTCGCCTACGCCCACGCCGTGCAGACCGAGAAGGACACCGGGAGCTTCGGCAAGGGCGACATCCGCGGGGTCATCGCGCCGGAGGCCTCCAACAACGCCAAGGAGGGAGGCGGCTACATCCCCACCCTCGCTTTCGGCATCCCGGGCAGCACCTCCACCGCGCTGATCCTCACCGCGTTCGTAGCCGTGGGCATCAAGCCCGGGCCGGACATGCTGACCACCCAACTCGACCTCACCTTCGCGGTCATCTGGACGCTGGTCATCGGCAACGTCATCGCCGTGGTGCTGTGCGGCGTCCTCGCCAGGCCCATGGCGCGGGCCTGCTTCATGCCGTTCCACAGCATCGTGCCGCTGGTGGCCGTGTTCGTCTTCATCGGCGCCTTCTCCGCCAACTTCAGCCTCAACGACCTGCACGCCCTGCTGGCGTTCTCGCTGCTGGGCTTCATGATGCGCCGGCACGGCTGGCCGCGCCCGCCGCTGCTCCTGGGGGTGGTGCTGGGCACCAAGATGGAAACGTATCTGTGGCTGTCCTACACGCGGTACGGACTCGAGTGGCTGCTGCGGCCGGCGGTGATCGTGCTGCTGATCCTGGTGGCCGCGTCGCTCTGCTACCCGATCTGGAAAGACCGGCGCGCCGCGCGACAGCGGGCTCGCGAGTCGAACGAGGGGGTGCCGGAGCCATGAACCGCGACCGGCGGATGCTCTACGAGAGCGTCCTCTTCACCGTGCTCATCGGGCTGCTGCTGCTGTGGACGCTGCGCGTGGCCGACAGTTGGGACGAGCTGCGCGCCTCCATCATCGTCTTCGTGCTCGGCAGCGCCGGCGTTGTCCTGGCCGCGGTCCAGGTCATCAAGGACCTGTGGCCGCGCCGCGGCGGCGAGGAGGCCGGGGGCATTCACTTCGACGCCCCCGCCCTGCAATCCTCGGGCCGCTGGGGCAACCTCGAGATCTGGGGCTGGATCCTGGGCTTCTACGCCGCCATCCGGATCATCGGCTTCCCCACCGCCGTGCCGCTGTTCGTCTTTGGCTACGCCAAGACCTACGGCGCGGGCTGGCTCCTGGCCTCCCTCCTGGCGGCGGCGGCCTGGGCCTTCATCTACGGCGTCTTCGAGCACATCCTCCACGTGCCCTGGCCGGAACCGTTTCTGGCGGAACTGTTCTTCAGCCCTGCCTGAGGTTGATCACCGACGTGACCCCGCGGCCGGCGTCGGTGTGGATCACCTCGCCGGTCATGATGCGGGACTGGGACGAAGCCAGCAGCACGTAGGCGGCGGCGTGGTCCTCCGGCACCACGGCGACCTCGAGGAGGTTATTGGCGAGCCCCGCCGGCGGCCGGGGCGCGCCGAAGACGTCGTCGCCTCCGGCTCCCGGGGCCAGGGACGGCGCCGCGCGCAGGCCGGTGGCGGTGCCGGAGGGCGCCACACCGTTGACCCGCACCGTGGGCGCCAGCTCGTTGGCCAACTGCCGTACGAGGCCCAGCGCCGCGTGCTTGGAGGCGACGTACAAGGTCCCGCCGCTCACGTAGTAGGACGACGTGGAAAGCGTGAACACCATGTTGCCGCGGGTCTTCATCAGCTCGGGGATGGCGGCCTTGGCGCCCATGAAGTAGCCCTTGACGTTGACCCCGAGGACTTCCTCGTAGCCCTGCTCCAGCTCTTCGTCCGAAAGCTCCGCCAGCGGCCGCTTGGCGTCGTGGATGCCGGCGTTGCCGACGAAAACGGTGAGCTTGCCGAACTCCGACACCGCCGCGGCCACCGCCCGCCGGTTGTCCTCCAGGCTCCGCACGTCGCCGGACACCACGGCCACACTGTCGCCTATCTCGTCCTTCAGCGCCGCCAGCCGTTCCCCGGACATGTCGAAGGCCACCACCTTGGCGCCCTCCTCCACGAAACGCGCCACCACCGCCTTGCCGATCCCCGACCCGGACCCGGTCACGACCGCCACCTCGTTCTCGAGCCATTGCATGGACGTTACCTCCTAGTGTCGTGTTCCGTAATTTCGTGGCACAATTTGCTGGTCTTTTTCGCCGTCGGCTGCGTTGCTCTTCCTCGCGTGGTGCCCGCCACTGCTCGTCATCGCGCCTTGCCGACAACGAAAAATCCTGCGCAACTTATGCCAGGAAATTACGGAACACGACACTTGATGGTGGTGTAACATACCAATCACCGGCCCGCTTCGGAACCCGGCGAACCTTGACACCTGCACGGGCGCGGGGATAGATTCGCTTGAGCGGACGGTACGTCCATGACGGTACGATTTCCAACTACCGGGGCTATCGCGGGCGATCTCTACGGCATGGTGCTGCGCGAGCTGACACTGTGTCGGGCCACGTCCGACGAGACCGTCGTCATCTTCACCGACACCCGCACCAACACCAACTACGCCGCCGCATTCCTGGCCGCCGCCAAGGAAGTGGCCGCCAGCGCGTTCGAGATCAAGATTCCCCTTCTGCCCGGCACCGAGGGCAACGACACCGACGTGGCGCCGGTGGTGGAGATCCTCAAGACCGCCCACCTGGTGGTGGACATCACCACCGGCGGCGTCCTCTACCTCTACAGCAGAACGCTTGCCGACGTGCTGTCCGGGGGCACCCGGGTGCTCCAGGTACGCGGCACCGAGGACCAGCTCCGGCGCTGCTTCCCGGACGAGGCGGTGCGGCAGCGGACCCTCAACGGCGCGCGGAAACTGGAGGAGGCCGGGGAGATACGCGTCACCACCGGGACCGGCACCGACCTTTCCATGCGCAAGGACGGCCGGCGCGGCGTCACGCAGTACGGTATCAGCGACGTGCCCGGACGCTGGGACAGCTGGCCCTCGGGCTTCCTCTACTGCGCGCCGCTGGAGGACAGCGCCAACGGAACTCTGATGCTGGACCCCGGCGATCTGCTGGTGATGCTGGGCCGCTACGTGCAGGACCCCGTGCGCATCGACGTCAGGGACGGGCGCATCACGGCCGTCGAGGGCGGGGTGGACGCCATCCTGCTCCGGGAGCACCTGGAACAGTCGGGAGATCCCCAAGCGTTCATCATCTCCCACATCGGCTGGGGCACCGACCCGCGGGCGCGCTGGGTGGAAGTGGCGCAGCGCGGCACCGAGGAAGGCGCCCGCGACGCCCGCTCCACCTACGGCAACGTGCAGATCGCCTTCGGCGCCAACTACGCCCTGGGCGGAAAGAACACCACGCTGGCCCACGAGGACCTGATCCTGCGCCGGGCCGCGTTCCACCTCGACGGGGAAATGATCGTCGACGACGGCCGGATCATCCCCGAAGACCTGCGATGAGGCGCCGCGGCATCGAGCCCACGCGGGTGCGCCGCCGGTACCTCGGGAGGTGAATCCCATGAATCTGACCGTCAAACCCGTCTCCCCCGCCATCGGCGCGGAGATCGAGGGCATGGACCTGCGCGAGCCGCTCACCGAGGCGGACCGCGAAGCGATCCTGGACGCGTTTCACGAGCACGTCCTGCTGCTGTTCCGCGGACAGGACCTTACCGAGGACCAGCAGACGGCGTTCGCCACCACCTTCGGCGAGCTCGGCAAGCGCACCGTGGGAGCGCGTTTCGTCAAGTCCCCGAAGGACGCTTACGCAAACCCGATCATGATGGTCACCAACCGCAGCGACGACGGACCTACGGGCAACACCGCTTCCTTCGGCGACGGCGAGATGTGGTTCCACCACGACACCTGCTTCTACCCGGTGCCCAACATCGTCACCATGCTGTACGGCATGGAGGTCACCTCCGAGGGCGGGCTTACGCGCGTCGCCAACATGTACCGCGCCTACGACAACATCCCGCGCGAACTGCGTGACCGGCTGGAGGGACGCACCGTCTTCCAGGTGTACGACTACAACCGCTACCGCATCGACCCCAACGTGGACCTGACCGGCGCCCGCAGCGACTCGCAGCCCATCTTCGTGCGCCATCCGGTCACCGGCAAGAAGGCGCTGTACGTGAACCGCACCATGACCGCCCGAATCGAAGGCATGGATCTGGCCGAGAGCGACGCCATCCTCGACCAGCTTTTCGACATCTCCGAGGACGACCGCATCGTCTACGACCACCGGTGGCGCGTGGGCGACCTGCTGATGTGGGACAACCGCTGCTCCATCCACGCGCGCACCGACTTCCCCGCCGAGGAGGCGCGCATCCTGCGGCGCTGCACGGTGGCGGGGAAGGAACCGGTGCACGCGTGAGGACGGCGAGGAACGAAATGGCAACGACGCCCCTTGCCGTCATTCCCGCTTCCGCGGTAATGACGATTCGGGAGGTTGGCGCTATTTCCTGTTCGAGCGGATTGTGACACAGCCTGTTGCGCGGAGATGAAAGACTCTCATTTGGAGGCAATAACATGAGCCTGACCACAAGGCCGCTCTCACCGGCCCTGGGCGTTGAGGTGCTGGGACTGGACGTGAGCGAACCGTTCGACGACAAAGTCCGCGACGACATCCTCGACGCGTTCTACGAAAACATCGCCCTGCTCTTCCGCGGCCAGAGCCTCACGGTGGAGCAGCAGAACCGCTTCACCACCACCTTCGGCGACATCGGCAAGCGCACCATCGGACCGCGCCTGCGGAAGTCGGCGGACGACATCTACACCACGCCGGTGATGGTGGTGAGCAACATCAGGGAGAACGGGAAGCCCCTGGCGGGCTCCTCGGCCAACGGCGACCGGGAGATGGGCTTTCACCAGGACACCGCCTTCCACGAGATCCCCGACCACGTCACCATCCTCTACGGCATCGAGGTGTCCAGCCACGGCGGCCACACCCTGTTGACGAACCAGTACGCCGCCTACGAGAACATCCCGGCGGACCTCAAGACGAAGCTGGAGGGATGCACGGTGCTGCAGGTCTACGACTACCAGCGGCACACGGTGGACGCCGACATCGATCTGAGCGGCGCCCGTTACTACGTGCAGCCCATCTTCATCACCCACCCGGTGACGGGCCGCAGGGCGCTCTACGTGAACCGCATGATGTCGGTGCGCATCGAGGGAATGGAGCGGGCGGAGAGCGACGCCATCCTGAGCGACCTGTTCGACATCGCCGAGGACCCAAGCTTCCGGTACGAGCACGTCTGGGAGGTGGGCGACCTCTTGATGTGGGACAACTTCTGCTCCATCCACGCGCGTACGTTCTACCCGGACGAGGAGCGCCGGCTGTTGCGGCGCACCACCGTGGCCGGCAAGGACCGGCTGCACGCGTGAGAGGGCTTAAAGTCCCGTCTTGACCTCGATCTGGTTGCCGTCGGGATCGAGGATGTACTGCGAGTCGCTTCGCCCGGTCGCGCCCGTCCGTGGCACCACGCCGCCTTCCAACCTCACGCCCATGGCCTCGATGCGCTCCAGAATTTCCCGGAACTCCGGATCGGTGAAGGTCAGGCAGAAATGGTCCACGCCGCCGTGCTCCTCGGGGCTGCGGGCCTGGTACGATGCCTCGTGCAGCAGGAAGATGATGCTTCCGCCCACCTGCATGGCGGCGGCCTCTACGTTGCTCCTGCCGAGCATGCGGCGGTCCACCATCTCGAAGCCGAAAAGATCGCTGTAGAACCGGATGGAGCGGTCGAGGTCGGTGACCTTGACCCCGACGTGGTCGAGTAGCGGCATCACGCACCTCCTTGTCTGATACGCCATCTATAGCCCGAAGAACGCCCGATGGGTACCGGAACCCGCCACGTGCTTCATGAGCGGCGCGGGATCGGGTAGACTAGCTCTCAAACCTGGAAAGCCTTCCTCGAACCCATGATCAAGACCCCCAAGACCGACGACGCCGGCAGGCGCGAGGCCCCGCTGGATTTTATCCGCGCCATCGTCCGCGACGACCTGGCCGGCGGCAAGCATCCCGGCGGGGTGGTGACGCGTTTCCCGCCCGAGCCCAACGGCTTCCTCCACATCGGCCACGCCAAGTCCATCTGCCTGAACTTCGGCGTCGCGCTGGAGTTCGGCGGGCGCTGCAACCTGCGTTTCGACGACACCGATCCGGCCAAGGAGGACACGCTTTTCGTCGAGGCCATCAAGGACAACATCCGCTGGCTGGGATTCGACTGGGGCGAGGGGCTGTACAACGCCTCCGACTACTTCGAGGAACTGTACCGCTTCGCCGTCCAGCTCATCGAGCGCGGCGGTGCCTACGTGTGCAGCCTGAGCGAGGCGGAGATCCGCGAGACCCGCGGCACGGTGACGGAGCCGGGCCGCGAGAGCCCCTACCGCGACCGCCCGGCGGACGAGAACCTCGACCTGTTCGCGCGCATGCGCGCCGGCGAGTTCCCGGACGGCGCCCACGTGCTGCGAGCGAAGATCGACATGGCGGCGGCCAACATGAAGATGCGCGATCCGGTGATCTACCGCATCCGTCACGTCACCCACCACCACACTGGCGACGCCTGGCCCATCTATCCCATGTACGACTTCGCCCACCCGCTGTCGGACGCGCTGGAGGGGGTCACCCACTCGCTCTGCACGCTGGAGTTCGAGAACAACCGCGAGTTCTACGACTGGATCCTGGAGCAGGTGGACGTCCCCTCGACCCCGCGCCAGATCGAGTTCGCGCGACTCAACCTGGACTACACCGTCATGAGCAAGCGCCGGCTGTTGGAGCTGGTGGAGGAAAGGCACGTCGGGGGCTGGGACGATCCGCGCATGCCCACCCTGGCGGGGATGCGACGGCGCGGCTACACCCCCGAGGCCATCCGCGACTTCTGCCACAGCGTGGGCATCGCCAAGAGCGACAACACCGTGGAGATGGGCCAGCTCGAATACTTTATCCGCGACGACCTGAACCAAAAGGCCCCGCGCGTGCTGGCCGTGGAGCGCCCCCTCAAGGTAGTGCTTACCAACTACGCGGAAGACCGCGTGGAGCAACTGGAGGCGCCGTACTACCCGCATGACGTACCCAGGGAAGGGTCGCGCACCGTTCCCTTTTCCCGCGAGCTCTACATCGAGCGGGAGGACTTCCTCGAAGAGCCGCCCAAAGGCTACCACCGGCTGGCGCCGGGCCGCGAGGTGCGACTGCGCTACGCCTACATCATCCGGTGCGACGAAGCGGTCAAGGACCCCGCCACGGGCGAGGTGACGGAGCTGCGCTGCTCCTACGACCCGCGGACCCGGAGCGGTTCCGACACGAGCGGCAAGAGGGTGCGGGGCACCATCCACTGGGTGTCCGCCGCCCACGCACTGGAAGCGGAGATGCGGCTCTACGACCGTCTGTTCTCCGTGCCGGACCCGCAAGGCGATCCGGAGCGGGACTACCGGGAGCTGCTGAATCCCAAGTCCCTCGAGGCCGTCAAGGGACTCGTGGAGCCGAGCCTCGGCGGCGCCCTCCCGGGTGAGCGGTTCCAGTTCGAGCGGCTGGGCTACTTCTGCGCGGATCCGGACTCCACCGCCGATGCCTTGGTGTTCAACCGCATCGTCACGCTGCGGGACTCCTGGCTCAAGATCGTCCAGCGGGGCGAGGGCAGCGCGCCCAGGCGCTCCCGCAAGGCGCAGACCGCACCGAGGAATGTGGGGCAAGGTCCGGCCGAAAGAAAATCTCCGGCCTTCGCGGAACTGACGCCGGCGCAATGCGCCAGGATGGAGCACTACCGCGACCGGCTCGGGCTCGTGGCCGGCGACGCGTTGCTGCTGGCGTCGGACGAGGACTTGGCGGGGTTTTTCGAGGAGGCGGTGCGCGCCCACGACAACGCCAAGTCGGTGGCCAACTGGATCGTCAACGAGTTGCGCGCGCACCTCAAGGAAAACACCCTGGACTCGCTGCCATTGACCCCGGCGGCCCTGGCCGAGCTGGTGGCTCTCATCGACGGCCAGACCATCTCCGGCAACGCCGCCAAGCAGGTCTTCGCCGAGATGGTGGCACAGGGTGGGCGCCCCGCCGACATCGTCGACCGGCTCGGGCTCCGGCAGGTGGCGGACGCGGCTCGACTGGAGCCCGTGGTGGAAGCCGTCCTCACCGCCAACCCGGACAACGTCACCCTCTACCGCCAGGGCAAGACCAATCTGTTGGGATTCTTCGTCGGCCAGGTGATGAAGTCCACCCACGGCAAGGCCAACCCCCGCTTGGTGAACGAACTGCTGCGGGCGAAGCTGGACTGACGTTGCTCTCCGTCGTTTCCGCGTCCCCTCGAAACGTCATTCGACAATCGTCGCGTCACTTCTTCGTGCGGAAGGCCCGATGGCAGTCGGAGCAGGTCTGTTGCAGACGTTTGAAGACGGCGCCCGGCGCCCGGTCATTGGACACTGCCGCCAGCGCGTCCGCGTACATGGCCAGTTGCCGCGCCGACTCGGCGAAGCGCTCCCAATCGGTCCATATCGCAGGCTTGGCCCGCGTCGGGTGGTTCAAGCTCCCTTCGGGGAACAGCGCCGTCATCTTTTCGCCCGCGTGGCCGGCGATGGTCGCGGCGTGCACCCTCACGCGTTCGGCGTCGTAGGGCTGGGCTCCGCGCATCATCGCCCGTAGCGCCTTCATGGCATCCCCCATGGCGGTCATGGCGTCCATGCGCTGCTTGACGATGCCGGTGGCGTCGCGGTGCGCGAGCGCCGTGCCGCAAACCAGGACGAGTGCCAGGGCGGTGACCGCCAGCCGGGAGAGTCGTGTCATGGCAAACCGTAAGGGGGACCTCAGAAGATCCCGTTGGCCCGTTGCAGTGCGCGCACGTAATCGATGACGGCCCTCACGTCCTTGTCCGAGAGGCCCGGAACCGGCGGCATGTTGCCGAAACGCCAGTGGTGCGCTCGAACGCCCCGTTTCACCGCCAGCAGGAACGCCAAATCGGAGTGATGGCCCGGCTCATAGTACGGGTGGACCAGCGGCGGTCCCTGGGACGAACCGGCCGCCTGCAGTCCGTGGCACACGGCGCACTTCTGATTGAATATCGTCTCGCCCGGCATTCCCGCCGTGGACGCCACCGAGGTTTCGGACACCGTCCCCGTCCTACCGACCGGCCGGTGCATACCGTGATGGCCCGGCCACAGCGCCCATGCCGCCAAGGCGGCGGCCACCGCCACGGCCGCCGCGCCGACGACGAGCCTCACCCACTTTTCCCCAGCGTCACCAGCAGGCTCGCCAGGTCGTCGGCGTGCTCTTCCTCCATCTTGAGGATGTCCTCGATGATGCGGCGGGTGGTGGGGTCGTCGTTGGCGAGCCAGCGGATGATCTCGGAGTAGGTCTCGATGGCGACGCGCTCGGCCACCAGGTCCTCCTTGATCATCGCCTCCAGGGTGTCGCCTTCCTCGTACGCGGCGTGGGAGCGGGTGGCCAGCCCGTCGGGGCTGAAGTTGGGCGAGCCGCCGAGCTGGGTGATGCGCTGGGCCACCCAGTCGGCGTGCATCTGCTCCTCGTTGGCGTGCTGCAGGAACTCCGCCGCCACCGGCCCGGCGTTGATGCCGCTGGCCATGAAGTAGTGGTTCTTGTAGCGCAGGATGCAGACGATCTCGGTGGCCAGCACCTCGTTCAGCACCGCGAGCACCTGCTCCCGATCAGCCAGGTAGGCGCCGGTGATGGCGCCCTGCTCCATCTTCTCGCGAGCCCGCTTCTGGATCGCCTCGAGGTCCGTCTTGAAGGGTTCTTTCATGGGTTCGTCCTCGTCCGGCGCGCCCCCGCGTCAGGGTGCCCGCCAAGCATCCGGTGCCTTGGCAAGGCCCCGGCAAGAATTACTCTGCACATCTTGCCAGATACTCTACCATATGACTCAGCCGGATACGCGCGACTCCAGGAAGCCCGCCGGTGTCAGGATCGGTATCCGCTGAAACGGGGACATCTCAAGTAGATCCCGATCCCCGGTAATCAGACAGTCCGCCTGGCCCAGCAACGCCGTCTCCAAGAGCTTGTCATCATCGGGATCCCGGCAGCCCAGCTTCGCGTTCGTGATCGATACCCATTCCGACACCGCCTGAACCTGGGCGATGTAAAGCGCTCTACGTTCGCGGCCGACGTAGGCATCGAACCGCGGAAGACACAGCCGGCTTCGCAACTCCTCGAAGGTCTCATCCGAGAACAGCAGCACTCCGTTGTCGGAACGAACCGCCTCCAGAACCGCCCTCGGAGACCCTTGTGGGAGCAGCACCGCGCTGATCAGGACATTCGTATCGACGACGACGCGTTCAGCTTTCATCCGCCAGGAGCGCCTCCAGCCCTGCCTCGGTCAGACCGTTGGCCGAGGCTTCCCCGCCGGCATCGTCCATGGTCACCGCCAAGCGTTCCCACGCGGCACCGCGCAATCGCTCGAATTGCTGTACCGACATCATGACTCCCACCGCCCTGCCGTTCTTGGTCACGCGCACGGGTCCGCTCTGGACGGCGTCGATCAGGTGCCCGAAACGATTCTTGGCTTCCCTTGCCGCGATTTCCTTCATAACGTGAGAATAGCCAAAATGGCTATTCTGTGCAACGCATACCGCCTACACCTCTCCCCGGACTTCGGTGGTGATCATTTCCAGGATCTCCTGGCTGGTGATGGTGCCGACGAATGCCCGCGTTTCCCGGTCCAGCACGGGAATGGCGGTGAGGGAGTTCTCCGACATGCGCTGGAGCGCGTCTTCCACCAGCTCGTCGGTCCACGTGGTGGGCGTGGCCTCGCGCACGATCTTGGCAAGCGGCGTGTCGGACCAAGCGTGCTTGGGCAAGTAGCGCAACATGGCGAGAGAAACGATGCCGGCCAGGCCGTCACGGTCGGCGACCACATAGTCCTGCTGGCCGGGCTTGATCCATCGGTCCGCGAAGTCCCGCACCGACAGCTCGCGGCCGGGGTGGGCGTGGTTGCGGTCGATGATGTCGCCGACCCTGATGTTGTCCAGGGCGAAGCGGATCATGGAAGGCGGCAGATCCTCCGCCGGCGACACCGGCTCCCCGGCCTCGACACGGCTCACCGCGATGCCGATGAACGGCGGCGCCAGCAGGATGTAGGCGAGCATGATGAGGACGAAGAGCGAGAAGACGTCGCTGCCGATGATGCCGTGTTCGAGGAGCACGAGCAGGACGGCGATTTCCGCGACCCCCTTGGCCATCAGGCCCGTGGCGAGGGTGACCGGCGCATCGAAACGAGCCATGGAGGCGCCGAGCCACGCCCCCGCGAACTTTCCGGCGAACGGGACGACCACCAGCGCCGCGATGGTCCAGATCGGCATCTCGGTGAACGACAGGCCCAGGTGCAGGCCCGCGGAACTGAAGAAGAGCGGCACGAAGAACCCGTCCGCCACGCTCTTCAGGCCGGGGATGATGTCGCGGTGCACCTGGTGCGGGAGGCGCGACAGGGCGACGCCCAGGAGCAGCGCGCCCAGGGACCCGTGCAGACCCATCTCCTCGGCGCCCACGACCGCCACGAACAACAGGCCCAGAATGAGCCCGAACGACAGTTGCGGGACGCGCAGCAGCCGTTCCAGGAACTCGATCACGGGCGGGATGACCCGGCTGGCCAACACCCAGGTCACCACGATGAAAGCAGCGATCTGTCCCAGCAGGAGCAGCACCCCCGCCAGGGTCACATGCTCCGCGTGCTCGCCGATGGTAAACCCCACCAGGAGCAACACCAGCAGTTCCGCGATGAGCGCGGTGGTGAACATTTCGATACCGACCGGCTGCCGCAGGCGGTCGGCGTCGATCAGTACCTTGGCGACCACGCCCAGGCTGGTCAGGGAAAGAACTCCGGCGAGAGCGAGGGAGCCGCTGAAGTCGAGACCCAGCCCGAAGTCGAACAGGAGATTGGACGTGACCAACAGGGACACGACGAGCGGAATGATGACGGAAATGACCGCCGCCACGAAGAAACGGCGGTGGATGGACGCCATGAACGCCGAGACGTCGAGCTCTTCCAGGCCGATGAGGAAGAAGTAGAGAAAGATCCCGATGCTGAGCAGGATGTGCAGATAGTCGTTGAGATGGACGACACCGAAGACCGGCCCAAGGAGTATCCCCGTGGCCGTGTAGGCGACGATGGAGTTCAACCGGAAGCGTTGAAGGAGGCCTTCGGCGAGCTTGGCGACGACGATGAGCAACCCGGTGGAAAGCAGCGCATCCTGAAGCATGTCGGCTCCACGGTCGGCGGCAGTACGGGTGCGGTTCCGGAAGAAGTCGACGTTGCGCCGCACCCCGCGGCCGACCCCGATGCGACTCTAGGACGATTCCGTCGAACCGCGCAAGTCCTCCAAGGCAGTCAGGCCGGCCTCAGCCCCAAGCGCTCGTCGCGCCGGCGCAGCAGCACGATGAAGGGCAAGGCGAGCACCACCATCCAGGACTTGCCGATGACCTGTCCCAGCAGGAACTCGATGCTGCCGAACGCCAGGTAGAGGAACAGAATGCTGTCGACGATGAGACCGACCACGCTGCTGGCGAAAACCGCGAGCAGCAGCCGGCGTCTTTGCAGCGGCGTGTAAACCGCGAGGTCCGCCCCCTCCGAGAACAGGAACGCCGCGCCCGAAGCCATCACCAGGGCCGGCGGCGCGAACAGCGCCGAAAGACCCGCCCCCGCCACCACCGCCACGGCCGCCCATTTCACTCCGATGCGCCGCTGCACCAAGTCGCGCAGGACGAATGCCAACCCGATGGTCACCACACCGCTAGGCGCCATGATCCCTGGCGCCACCGGGATCAGGCACGGCGAATCCGGCGGACACACCGTGCCCACGTTGCCGATGAGCCAGTTGGCGGCCGGGATGCACAACCCGAATCCGATGAGAAAAAGGACGCCTTCCGTGCGTCTTCGACGTTCAACTCCGTTGTTGGACACTACCCATGCCTCCCGCTTGTGCACCTCGCACACCTTCTAGCGGGTTGGTCTCGTGGTCCGCAAGGTCGCGGCGTCGCCCGTCCGCGGAGCCGGCATGCGCGTCGCACTCGTCCAAATTACCCCTGCCACATGACCACGCGCCGCCCGAGGGCGAAATAAACGACGATCAACGGCACTACCAGGACCAGCGCCACGAGCGAGACCGCGGCCGCCTGGTTCAGCTCGCCGTCTCCCCAGATGGCCCAGATGTAGACCGGCAGCGTCGTGTTGTGGCGGGTCACCAGGAGCGCCGCCATGGTCAGCTCGCTGTAGGCGAGGAGCGCCATCCAGAGCCAGGCGTAGAGCAGAGTCGGAGCGAGCAGCGGCCTCACAATGCGCCAGAACACGGTCATGGGCTCCAGCCCGGACACGGCGCCCGCCTCGTCGAGATCCTTGTGGATCTGCAACAGCGAAGAGTTGTACATCCTCGTGGCGAAGGGAATCCGGGCGACGACGTTCACCAGGATGATGATGCCGATGGTGCCGTAGAAGGGAACGTAGGCCGGCAGCCAGAACAGGGCGATGAACAGCGCGCCCACCGCGAAGATCATGTTGGGTATGACGTGGGGCAGGAAGGAGACGACGTCGAAGAGCCCGGAGAGCCGGTTCTTGCGCTTGACGATGTTCCAGGACAGCGCCACCCCGACGAGCGTCGCCAGGGTCGGCACCGCCAGCGTCAGCACCGCGGAGTTCCGGAGCGAGGACCAGAAGGTAGTCCACGGTATGTTCTCGAAATTGGACAAAGTCACCATACCCAAAGCCGACCACGACGGCACCATGAGAAACGGGATCAGGGAGGCCCACACGAGCATCAACAGCGGCAACAGCAGGTTGAGCGTGACCACCGATCCGATGAAGAGCCAGCCCGCGATGCGCCACCGGCCCAACTCGATGAGCCGCGGGCGATAGGCCTTGCCCGATATCACCTGGTAGCGTTCGCCGCGCCGGATGGTGCGCAGGTACCACCAGCTTATGAGCAGCGCCAGGGCCATCATGAAGACGCTGGTGGCGCCGACGATGCCGTAGTCCGGCGGCGCGTCGAGGGGCTGGGCGCGCACGTAGAGGAAGGTGCTCAGGGTGTAGGTGCGGTTGCTCATGCCGAGGAACGCCGGGACGTCGAAGGTCGTGATCCCCAACGCCATGACGTAGAGGCCCGCCGCCAGGATGCTGGGCCACATGAGCGGCAGCGTCACGCACCAGAGCCGGTCCCGGAAGCGCGCGCCGTGGACCTGCGCGCTCTCCTCCAGGGCCGGGTCCATGTTGCGGAAGGCGGGCGCGATCATGATGAAGGCCAGCGCCACGAAATTGAGGCCCTGAACGAAGCCCATTCCTGGCACAGCGCCGATGTTGAAGGGGGCGGCGTCGAGGGAGAAGAGATCCATCAGCCACCGGTTCACCACGCCGATGCGCGGATGGAGAAGGAACTGCCAGCCCATGGCCGGGAAGAAGGCCGGCACCGCCAAGGTCATGGTGAGCAGCGACACCACCCAGCCGCGTCCCGGCAAGTCCGTGCGCTCCGCCAGGAACGCCATGGGCACGGCCAGCGTGAGCGAAGTCACCACCACGACCAGGGTGAACCAGAACGTGTTGACGGACGCCCGGAAGGCCGAGTCATCGCGAAAGAACTCGTGGAAGTTGTCGAGTGTCCAGACCCCGCCGGCTATCCGCCCTTCCTCGAGGAACGCCACCTGCACCACGACCGCCAACAGCAGGCCGATGACCGCGAACGCGATCAGGCTCAGGACGATGAAGGGCGGCGCGCCCATCCACAGCCGACGCCATTGCGGCCGGCGCCGGGGTGGCGGATGGTTTGTCGGCGATACGCTCATGGACTGACGGTACGGCGGCCCGCAGAGGATGAAGGACCGGGCCGTGTGGTACGGACCGCCGGCGGGAAACCCGCCTAACGGAACTCTATGGCGGCGAGCCTGGAGAACCGGAACCGGCCGGCGACCCGCGGCAGGACCGTGAACTGGTGCAACGTGTACTCCATTTCGTAGTCGGAATGGGCGTAAACGCCGTCCATTGGCACCACCACCGTGTAGCCGTGGGCGCGCGCCGCCGTGGTGGCTGTGTAGAGCAGCGCGAAGTTGGCCGCACCGCCCAGAAACACCAGCGTGTCGGTCCCCCAATCTTCCAGCAGCGCCCGCAGCTCACCGCCGAGGAACTTGTCGTAGCCGTTGGGATAGAGCACCGGCTCTACGTCTCGCCGGGCGAGGGCCTGGGCCACCGCGCCGTCCGGCGTGCCCTTCTCCCACACCACCACCGTAAACACCACCGGAACGGACGCCGCCCGGGCCTTGTCGAGAAAGGCACGAGCCGGGCGGATCAGCGACTGCGCCGGCTGGGACGGGGATTCGGCCTTGGTGTTCAGGTCGAGCACCACCACCGCCGTGCCGCGCGCCTCCAGCACCGCGGACTCCGGCTTGACCCGGTTGGGCGCGGCGCGTGGCGTGGACCGCTCCTCGTTGATGATCACCGTGGCGTCCAGCGACACCCCGCAGCGGGGGCAATAGCGCTCCTCCAGGAGCGCCCGCCCCTCCATGATCCGGTGGAACGGCCCCATGCGCCCGGGCGGCAGCAGCCGGGTCACGCAGGCCGCGCGCCAGTCTTCGCCGGCGGCGCACAGCCGGTGGCCGCAGGCGGCGCATTGCACCCACTCCGCGCCCCGCTGCTCCACAAGCTCGAGATTTTCCCGCAACGGCCGGCTCACGACCCGGCTCCGCGGTTCTCCGAAAGGCGCTGTCGCCGGATCTCCTCGGTCGCCTGGAAGTCCACGGCGAGGGAATCTGGGTCTATGACCACGCCGTAGACGTCGCGCGCGGTCTCCACCGACACCAGTTCGTCTTCCACGTCCTTCAGAACCGCGCGGGGGTCACGGTCCAACGGGCTGCCGTAGCCGCCGCCCATGCCCAAGGTGTAGTAGAGGACGTCGTCGGGCCTCAGCTCGAAGCTCGCGTAGGGCAGCACCCGCGGCGTGCCTCCCAGCTCGTCGAGGTTCTGCGGCACCCTGTTGGCGTGGAGCTTCTCACCCAGCGCGGTGCCCTCCAGGTGCACGAGGATGCTCGGCGCCCCGGGGTAGCCCCCGAAGATGCCGCGGCCGCCGTTGACGAGACCGGCCACGCCGAAGGCGACGCCTTCGATCTTGCCCTCCGGCGCCTTGTGCACCGAGAACGCCATCTCCGCGCCGGTGCCTCCGCGATAGCGGCCCGCTCCCTGCTGGTCCCTGGCATGGCGCCGGAACAGGAACAGCATCGGGCAGTTCATTTCCAGCCACTCCACGTTGGGACAGGTCATGAAGTCGAGCTTGGTGGTGTCGACCCCGTCCATGGTGGCGCGGGCTCCGCTGCCGCTGAGGGGCGACATGGCCAGGCTCGTGGAATAGAACGCGCCGTGCTGGTTCACCCCCGACGTCCGCACCCGTCGCCCGCCCCAGATCCGCACCATGATCTCGTCGCGCCACGCCTCGCTGCCCGCCAACATGCCGTTGAGCACCGATACCACCACGTACTTGGCGGTGGCGCCGCCCGAGGTGGTGTTGAGGGAGACCGGCGCCGGATGGGTGACGTTCACCAGGGTCCCCGGCGGCGCGATGGTCTCGATGGGCCGGAACAGCCCGTGGTTGCGGGGGAAATCGTAGGCCACGGTCTCCACGATGCCTTCGAAGCAGGTGCCGAAGGTGGCGTGGTAAGGCAGGTTGACGCCGACGCTCGCCTGGGGGTCGGTGCCGGTGAAGTCGAAGACCATGCGGCTGCCCTGCTTCTTCAGGGTCAGCCGGACGGTCCACGAGCCCTCCCTGGACTCGATGGCGGCGCTGTCGCTCCACTCGCCGTCCGGGATCGCCTCCAGGCGCTTGCGCAGCGCGCGCTCGGAGTAGTCGATCATCTGGGCGGCCACGGCGTCCATGAGGTCGACGCCGTGGTGGCCGTAGAACTGCCTCATGCGCGACTTGGCCACGCTGTGGCCGGCAAGCTGGCAGTTGATGTCCAGCGCCACCATGTCGGGACGCCGGGTCATGTTGATGAGGGTGTCGAACACGTCCTTGCGCAGGTTGCCGCGGTCCACCAGCTTGATGCCGGGAATGCGCAGGCCCTCGTGACAGATCTCCTTGGCCTCGGGGGAATCGCCGCCCGGGGACATGGCGCCGATGTCCATCACGTGGACGAACGACGCGCTCCACGCGATCAGACGCCCCTCCACGTGGATGGGGGAGATGAGGTAGACATCGGATTGGTGCACCGCGGAGACGTAGGGGTCGTTCAGGAGGAACACGTCGTCCTCGTGCACGCCGTCGTATTCGGCGAAGCGCTCGATGATCCACTTCACCGTGAAGCCGGCGCAGGCCACGTGCCAGGGCATGGACTCGCCGGTGGCGAGGATCTCGCCGTCGGCCCGGTAGAGCGAGGCCATGTAGTCGTGCATCTGGGTGGTGTTGACCGTTCCGCCGACCCGCTCGATGGTGGCGCCCATCTCCTTGGCGATGCGCTGGAGCCGGTGCGAGAGGATCTCGAAGGTCACCGGATCCACGGTGCTGCCGCTATCGTTGCGCTCCATCGTCCTCCCTCCTGGAAAGGGTCGCGCGCGACCCCACCGTGATGCGGACGTTGCCCAGTTCGTCCATCACCGCCCGGTCGCCCGGGTTGATCAGGATGGTCGTGATGGGTGTCTCGATGACACCGGGTTCGGCGATGACCATGCCCGGGCGCATCCGTGCGACATCGTAGAGCACGGTGGGCGCGAAGTCGCCGAACTCCTCGAAATAGACCGGCCGGGTGCCCTTGCGGGCGGCCGATGCCTCGCCGCCGCCCTCCAACGCGCGCAGGGCAGGCTTGGGCAGCGCCCCCGAGCCGGTGACCCGCAACGTGACGATCTCCCGCCCGGCGGCCCGGTAGGCGGAACCCTTCCCGTAGGCGGCCTCGTAGAGACCGTCGAAGCGCGTGTACACGGCTTCGAGGTCCTCGTCGGTCAGGGGCGCCTCGCCCGGCGGGATCGGCACGTTGATCTCGTGGACCTGGTAGCGGTAGCGCATGTCCACGCTCCGCGCCAGGGTGATGTCATCATCGCCGAAACCCGCGTCCTCCAGGCTGCGGCGCACCTTGGCCAGGACCGGGGAGAATGACGCGTTCAGACGGTCCGGGGGCACCGGCACCAGGGAGCGGTCGGAGACCCCCTCCTCGTACACGACGTCCGAGGCCACCAGGCCCACGGCGCCGTGGACCGAGGCGGTCACCGGGACCACCACCTGCTCGATGCCCAACTCGGCCGCGAACCGCCCTGCATGCACGGGGCAGGCACCGCCGAAGGCGAACATCGTGTCGCCTCGGGGGTCGTGTCCCCTCTGGATGGTGGCGTTGCGGATAAGGTCGCTCATCTGGGCGTTGACGATGCGGTGGATGGCGCCGGCCGCCTCGGTAACGCTCATGCCCAGGGGCTCGGCCACCTTCTCCGCCACGGCCCGGCGCGCCGCCTCCACGTCGAGGGCAATCTGTCCGCCGAGGAAATACTCGGGGTTCAGGTAACCGAGGATCAGGCTCGCGTCGGTGACCGTGGGCTCGGTGCCGCCGCGGTTGTAACACACCGGCCCGGGGCTGGCGCCGGCGCCTCGCGGACCGACCTTGAGGAGGCCCGTCCCCTCCTCGATCCAGGCGATGCTGCCACCGCCGGCGCCGATGGACTCCACCCAGATCTTGGGGGACAAGAGACGGTAGCGCAGGAAGACGGGCTGGTAGTCCCGCTCCATGACGGCGTCGCGGATGATGCCGACCTTGAAGGTGGTGCCGCCCATGTCCGCGGCCACGATGTGGTCGATGCCGGTCAAACCGCCCATGTAGCGGCACGCCGCGACCCCGGCCGCGGGGCCCGACTCGATGGTGCCCACGGCCTTGCGCACCGAATCGTCCACCCCCAGGACGCCGCCGTAAGCCTGCATGACCAACGGCTCGCGCTGAAGTCCGCGGTCGCGCAGCAGCGCGCGCAGGTCGTTCAGGTACGCGCTGATCCTCGGGCCGATGTAGGCATTGAACACCGTGGTGGCCGTGCGTTCGTACTCCCCCTGGAAGGACGCCGCCTCGCTGGAGAGCGTGACGAAGAGGTCCGGGTAGCGCTGCCGCAACAGCTTCCCGAGCAGCCGCTCATGGCAATCGTTGGCGATGGACCAGATAAGCGACACCGCCACGGACTCGACGCCGTTGTCCACGAGCTTGCGGATGGCGTCCTCGGCCTCGGCTTCATCCAGGCCCACGAGCACGTCGCCCTCGAAGTCCACGCGCTCGTTGACCTCGGCGATGCGCCGCTTGGGCACGAGGGGGTCCGGCTTGGTCAGGGCCGCCATGTGGTGGGCCTCGGACTCGGGGAGTCCGGCCACCACGCCGCCGCGCATCATCAGGATGGTGTCGCCGAACCCGGCGGTGGCGATGAGCCCGGTGCGCGCGCCGCTGCGCGTGATCAGCGTGTTATCGCCAATGGTGCACGCGTGGTAGAAGAGCCGGGTGGCCTGCAGCAACCCGCGTTCGTCCTCCATGCCGAGGTTGCGCGCCGCGTCGCGCACGGCGTCCAGCACGCCCAGCGCAAAGTTCCGCGGCGTCGAGGACGCCTTGCCCAGGGTCATGCCCCCCTCGCCGCTCACCGCGACACAATCGGTGAACGTGCCTCCGATGTCGACGCCGACGATGTAGTTGTCGTTCACGCTCGTGTCCCGGCTACACGGCCGAGGGGACAGGCATTTACGGGACGCGACACTAGTTCCCGCGCAACTTCTTGGCGAGCTTGCGGGAGACCTTCTGGTAGAAGTACGCGTTCTTCACCACGTTCTGGTCGGTGCCGAAGTAGATCTTGGCACCGGCGGCGCGCTTGCTCTCCACCAGCTTGTTGAGCTGCGAACCTTCGCGGAACGGCGAATCACGCCCGATGACCTTCCAGATGGTGTCCTGTCCCTGCTTGGTCAACGTGTAAACGGCGAGGAGCTTCGCGAGATTGGGATGCGCGCTCGTCTTCGGCACGCTGACCTCGCTCGCGGTGCCCGACATGAAATCGTCCATGGTGGCGAAATCCACCGGCCCCCCCTTGGCCTTGAGCCGGGAATAGGCCACCGGCTTGGTGTCGAAGGCGAAGATCGGGAACTCGCCCGTGGCCACGCGATTGTGCACGCCCGTGCGCGTGGTGCCGATGATGGTGCCGTTGGCTACCATGGCGTCGACGATCCGGGTGGCTTCCTCCTCACCCAAATGGATCGCCGCCTCGACCCAGCCGACGGCAAAGACCGTGGTGCCGATCTTGCCCTTGTACTTGGGGTCGGTGAAGTCCTTGTACGACTTCGGCAGGTCCCCGGCCTTCACCAGGTTGGTGTTGTAACCGATCACGTGGATGGCCGCGCCGTTGACCACCGCGGCGCCGTTGATGCCGATCTCCTCGTCCTTCAGGCCGGGCACGAGGTTCTTCCAGTCCACTCTCAGGAGCGCCCCGGCCTTGTCGGAAGGAATCTGCTGGCGCGAGGGGGCGAAGAAGATGTCGGTGCTGGCGGTGCGCCCGGTCTTGACCTCGTCGATCAGCCGCGGCATCAGCTTCGACGCGCTCGGTCCGGGAGTCGCCTTGAGGCGCACGTTGATGCCGTAGGTGTTGTTCAGCCCCTTTTCGAGGGCCGCCATGAGTTGCGGCGAGTGCCAATCGCCCGATCCGAAGACGTTCAACTCGCCTTCCTTTTGCGCCGCGGCGACGAGTTGCTTCAGCGCGTCGCCACCCGACTGAGCCACCGCCCCGCCGACGAATGCCAGAACCATACCGGCCGCCATGGTCACGACGGCGGCGCGCCGCCAAAAAAGACCCCGATCAAACAGCCCGGAAAGAACCTTCATGGTCGTTACCTCCCAGAGTCACTGCGGCCTTCCACGCTTCAAGAGACTGGGCTATGCATATTTTGAGCGGGGACGCGTTGTCAACAGTGACCCTGTTGGCGGCGATGTCAACGTAGGCTGTTTCAAGATCGGATTTTGAATCAGCCTGCGCTTGTCACGCTCGATACGGCTTCGGCGGCTGAGGGTTGTTCGCGGGATTCGTGTCGTGCTTCGCCATGGCGGCCACCGCGGCCCCGCCCACCAAGGGCCGCAACTCCGCTTCCAGGGCGTCGGCCTTGGCCTTGGAGTAGACTTCCTCGCTGTTCACGTAGAGCGTGAAGGACTTGAGGTACTTCGCTTTCTTGATCGGGTCCTCGATGGTGGCCCTGGTCCAGGCGTAGAGAGGATACTTGTCGACGCCTTCCCGCTCGGCTTCGGCGCAATAGCCGGCGAAGGCATCGTACTGGCATTGCAGCGCCGCGTTGTGCCGGCCCAGTATGTCCCGCAGCCGATCGAGGTCCGGATGGTCGTCCCCTGCCTTGGCCGCCTCGGCGACATCGTCGGCCAGAGTGATGCGCAACTGATATTGCCACTGGCGGGTTGCCGCCCCGGAAGTATTCTCCGACATGGCTCGTTCCTCCGGTTCCGAGTCTCCCATGAAGGGGCTGCCGCCTCAATCCATGCTTCGCCTTCAGTCCCGCCCCAGCGTCTCCCTGGCCACGAACGCCAGCCCGGCCGCGGCAGCCAGCAGGACAGGGGCGTAGAACAGGAACGCCCTGCCGGCACTGAAGGTGTCGGCGAGCCAGCCGCCCACCAGCGGACCCATGACCCCGCCGGACTCGCCCACGGTGCGGCGCAGGCCCTGGAGCCGGCCCCGGGCGCTCTCGGGGATCACGTCGTAGGTGGACACCGACAGCGCCCCCAGGGACATGCCCTGGGCGAGGCCGATGAGCACCATGATCGCCACCAGTTGGGGCAGGGTCGAGGCGAACGGCAAGGCCAGGAACGCGATGCCCGGGAGCGCGGTGCTGGGGACGCTGGCGTACTTGCGGCCCACGCGGTCGGTGATGAACCCGGCGGGCAGGATCATGAGCAGGACGAACAGCCCGGAGACGCCGAACAGGCTCCCCACCCGAGCCGCGGAGAAGCCCAGCTCCACCCCGGCGAAGAGCGGCAGCATGCCCTGCAGGGTGGTGCGGTACATCTGCATGCTGAAGGTGGCGATCACCAGCACCACGAAAGTGGCGCGCAGGTGCGGCAATACGTCCGACACCTTTCCCCACCAGGCGATCTTGCCGACCTGGCCCCGGACCTCGTCGCGGCGCGCCAAGAGTCCGGTCAGGAACACCAGCGCGGCCCCGGCCGCGTACGCCAGGAACACCATGCGGAACCCCACCCACTGGGCGACGACTCCGCCGGCTACCGGGCCGATGGCCGTACCCGCGGACTTGACCCCCATGAAGCCGCTGAGGAGACGCCCGCGCTGGTGCTGTCCCACCATCTCGACACCGGAGACTTCCCGCGCCATGCTCCAGACGCTGTCGCCGACGCCGGCCAGAAACTGCCCGAGAAAGAGCAGCACGAACCAGGGCGTGACCGCCGTGGTGAAGGCGCCGCACAGCACCAGGGCGCTTCCCGCCAGCATGGCGGCCTTGGCGCCGTAGCGGTCGATGAGCAGGCCCGCGGGAATAAGGACAATGGTGCGCCCCAGGGCATGGGCGGTCACCACCTGCACGGCAAGCCCGGCGGACACGCCGAATGATGCAGCCAGGAGCGGGATGGTCGGGAACACCATCCCGTGCCCCAGGCTCATGAGCAGGACCGTGCCGTAGAGGAGCGCCAGACTGCCGGGCCGTGCGCCCGTCATTGGGAAAGAACCTCGGGGCCGGCGGGACTCAGGGTTTGGAGCCTCCATAAAGGGAGAGGCCGGAGCTCTTCTGGTGGCACGCCACGTCCTGGAAGCCCGCGCTCCGGAACCAAGCGAGCTGATCGTCCATGGTGGCCGATCCGCGATCGAGGTTGAAGAAATGCCCGCCGGAGCGCAGCCGCCCGAAGATCTCCTGGTAGACGTCCCCGATGATCTCTCCCACCCGGACGTTGTGGATGGCGTTGCACGACACCACGAGGTCGAACTCGCCGTCGGCCGCGCGGCTCCAGTCCTTCTTGCTGAAGTCCGAGATGACGTACTCGAACCGTCCCGCGAGGTCCTTCATGCGTTCGCTGCCGAGGTCGGCCATGGCCGCGGAGCCGTCATGGCACACCGCCGTGGCCCGGGGAAAGGATTCCAGGAGAAATTTGCTGAGCGCACCGTAGCCGCACCCGACGTCCATGAACCGGAAGGCATCCCCGCTCTCGAACGGTATCAGCTCCGCGATAAGCGCGAACTGGCGGGCCCGCAACGTTTCGTTGCGCCGCTGGCGTTGAGCCCAATCCTCGACGTATTCCGGGGAATTCCAATCATGCTGCCGGAGCGGGTCGGTGATCTGTGCCATGAATGCTTCTCGACCTCCTCTCGAAGGGTCCTTCAACGTAGCGAAACGGGACGGAGGACCCGCGTTGATCAGAGTTTGCTTAGACCATATGTCCGCGGATGTCCAGGTTGACAGCCGGACCCGGCGGGCTTATAGATTGCGACGGTGAAGGGATGCCCTGGGGCTCTTCCATCCCTCCGTTGCTCCGCCCTACCATGATCAACGCCAGGATACTGATCGTCCAGGACCACGCCTCGGACGCCGCGGCCCTCGAAGCGTGCCTGCAGGAGCTGGGCCATACGGTCTGCGCCACCGTTTCGTCCGTGGAGCAGGCCCTTGAGAAAGCCGCGGAAACGCACCCCGACCTTGCGCTGATCGACCTCGGGCCCGAAGACGGCCTGGACGGCGTCGAGGTCGCTCAACGCATCGGAAGTCCGCTGGACATTCCGGTGGTCTATCTCACCGGCGAGGTCGACGAGGCCCGGTGGCAGCGGGCCCAGGCCGCCCGTCCCTTCGGCTACGTGCTGAAGCCGTTCGAGAAACCGCAACTGCACCTGAACATCCGGACGGCCCTTTCCCTGCACGAGAGGGAACGGGCACAGCGAGAGGCCCGAGGCGGACTGGACCGGACCATCGACGAACTGAGAAGCCGGGCCCGCCTCCTGGAGGCGGTCCTCGACAGCATCGACGACGGAGTCATCGCCGCCGACGAGAACGGCGAAACCCTGGTGTTCAACGCCGGCGCCGGACGCATGTTCGGTTCCGTCGGGCCGGATGCGGCAAAGGACCAACGGTCCGGCACATTCGGCGCCTTCCTGCCGGATCGCGTCACGCCGTTTCCGCACGCCGACTTTCCGCTCACGCGAGCCGTCGCCGGCCAGTCCACGGACGACGTCGAGATGTTCGTGCGCGATCCGGATACGTCGGCCGGGCGCCTCGTCCGCGTCAGCGGACGGCCCATCCATGGCGGCGAGCACGCGGGAGGGGTCATCGTGTGCCGCGACGTCACCCGTGACAGGGAGGCCTCGGCCCGCCTGGAGCAGGCGGTGGAAGAGATGCGCCTCCGGGGCGAGACCATGACGACCGTGCTGGACAAACTCGGCGACGGCATCGTCATCTCCGACGCCACCGAGCGCAGCACCTTTCTGAACGCGGCCGCCAAGCGGCTTCTCGGCACCGGGGTTCTCGACGCGCCCTTCAGCGAACATTCCCGTACGTACGGCATCTTCCATCCCGACAAGGAAACGCACGTTTCCACCGAGGAGCTTCCGCTGGTGCGCGCCGTCAACGGCCATGACACCGACGACATGCCGCTGTTCATCCGCAACGAGGACAATCCGGACGGAATGGTCGTCATGGCCCGGGGCCGGTCCGTGGAGAGCACGGCTACCGGCAAGGTCGCGGCCGGCATGGCCATCCTTCGACCCGCCGCCGATCACGGCGGTACGAGAGCCGGCCTGGACGATATCGTCGGCAATCTGCGGCGCAAGAACGAGATGCTGGAATCCATCTGCGACAACATCAGCGACGGCATCATCGTGGCGGACGCCACAGGCCAGGTATTGTTCGTCAACTCGACGACGTTGAAGATCTTCGGCGAGTGGTTTACCGAACCAGCGGTGGCGGACTGGTCCGCGACATACGGCATTTTTTATCCCGACATCAAGACACCCGTCCCCACCGAACAGCTTCCGGTGGTGCGCGCGCTCCAGGGTGAGGAAACCGGTGAGATGGAGCTGTTCATACGCAACGAGAGCAATCGGGAGGGGACCTACATCATCAGCCGGGCATCACCCATCTTCAACGGCGACCGGACCGCGGTCGTCGCCGCCATGTGCACCTTTCGCGACATCACCCGGGAAAAGGAGGCCGAAGACAGACTGGAAAGCACCGGCAGCGATCTGCGCAGCCAGACCCAGCTCCTGGAAACCGTCTTCAACAGCATGAGCGAAGGCATCGTGGTCGCGGACGCGACCGGGAAGTTTCTGTACGTAAACCCATCCGCCCAAGAAATCGTCGGCATGGGCCCGGTGGATGAGCCTCCCGAAGAATGGGCTCAAGTGTACGGCACCTACTATCCCGACCGGCAAACCCCCATCAAGTCCGAGGACCTGCCGCTCCAGCGCGCCATACTCAAGGGCGAGTCCGTCGACGAGGAGGACGTGTTCATCCGCAACCAGAACAGGCCGGACGGCATCTACATCAGAGTGAGCGCGCGGCCGCTACTCCACGATGTCGCCGGCGTCCGAGGGGGTGTGATCATCTTCCGCGACGTCACCGAGCAGGTGAACGCACAGGAAGCGCTGGCCCGGGCGTTCGCCCAGGGCCGGTTGGAGATCGTCGAGACCATCCTCCACAACATCGGCAATGCGATCAACAGCGTCACCGTCGGCATCGAGACCGTGCGCCATACGCTGGCCGCCGATCCGCTCGCGCGACGTCTCCGCGCCCTCGCCGATGCCCTCAAGGACCATCAGGCCGATTGGATCGATTACATCTCCAAAGATCCACAGGGCCGGAAGGCCCTGCCGTTCGTCATCGCCATCGCGGACGATTTCGCCAAGCGGAACGAAGCGTTGGCGAGGACCGTCGAACGGGTCG
This sequence comes from Deltaproteobacteria bacterium, assembly GCA_028818775.1. Taxonomy (NCBI): domain Bacteria; kingdom Pseudomonadati; phylum Myxococcota; class Myxococcia; species Deltaproteobacteria bacterium. Next base: position 32,652 of record JAPPNE010000121.1, read on the forward strand.
AGCGCAGGGCGAATCACATCGCGGATATCGTCCGCACCCAGAAGGCGATCGGCGGCCCGAGCATGAGCTGGAAAGACATCAACCTGAAGGATGCGCTCACGGAGGCCGCCAGGGTCTTGCAGGATTCGCTCGATCGAAGAGGGATCCGCATCGAGATCGACTGCGAGGACGCGCCCAGGGAGATCCGTATCCAGGAGAGTCCGTTTCACCAGACGATCGTCAATCTGATCAAGAACTCGCTCGAAGCCATCGACGCTCTCGCCGCATCGGGTGGACTCGAGGAAGCGCCTCGCATCCACATCCGCGCCCACGTCGAGGACGACTTTTTCCTCCTCGACGTCACCGATAACGGCATCGGCATTGACATGAAACGCCATAAGCTGATCTTCGCCGCCGGCTACACCACGAAAGAGTCGGGCTCCGGCCTCGGCCTCTATTCGAGCGCCAGCTTTGTCACCGGATCGGGCGGGCAGATCTACCCCATGAGCGACGGCATCGGCTCGGGAACCACCATGCGCATCCGGCTGAGGCGTTCCTCCATCACTCCTCCAGCCGCCGTGCGCTCGGAGATGGAGCCATGACGAAAGAGCAAAGGGACGTCGAAGCGGCCCTGGATCTGCGGGCTTTTACGGAACGGCTCGAGCAGGCCGGGAAGCTCAAGGAGATCAGGGGCGCCCACTGGGACCTGGAGATCGGCGCACTCACCGAGATCGCGGCGGAATCCGGCGAGGGCTCGGCGCTGCTCTTCGACGCCATCCCGGATCATCCGGAAGGGTACCGCGTGCTGAGCAACGTCCTCCGGTCCCCGGAATCCGACGCCCTGGCCCTGGGCATGCCGCCGGATGTCCGCGGCCTGGATGTGGTCCAGGCCGTAAAGGGACGGCTCCAGGACCTGAAGCCCGTTCCTCCTGCCGAAATCGGTGAATCGCCTCTGCTGGAGAACGTCGCCCTCGACGGCGACGTCAACGTGCTCAAGTTCCCCACTCCCAAGTGGCACGCCGACGACGGCGGCCGCTACATCGGCACGTTTACCGCCACGGTCTGCCGCGATCCCGATACCGGCTACGTCAACGTCGGCACGTACCGCGTCCAGGTCCACGACGAGAACACGGTGGGAGTGTGGATGATTCCCGGGAAGCACGGGGACCTCATCACCCGGAAGTACTGGGCGCGCGGCGAGAGCTGTCCGGTGGCCGTCGTGTGCGGCCTACCCCCGGGCATGATGACCGCGAGCGCCGTGGGCATTCCCTGGAACATGAGCGAGTACGACTTCCTGGGGGGCCTCCTGGAAACCCCCGTGCCGGTCATCAAGGGGCAGAAAACCGGGCTGCCGATACCCGCTTTCGCGGACATCGTGCTTGAAGGACACATCCCGCCCCCCGAACAGGAGACCCACGAGGAGGGGCCGTTCGGGGAGTGGCCCGGATACTACGCCTCGGGGTCCCGGCAGGCTCCGGTGGTAAAGGTGGAGGCCGTCTATCATCGCGACAACCCCATCATCACCGGCGACCCGCCGCTCCGGACTTTCCTCAACAGCGAGACCCACAAGTACATCCGCTCGGCCAACATCTGGTCGTCGCTGGAGCGCGCCGGCATCCCCGAGGTGCAAGGAGTGTGGTTTCCGCGGCAGGGCCGCTTCGTGGTCACCGTGGCCATAAAGCAGCGCTACTCGGGCCACGCCAAGCAGGCGGGATACGGCGTCCTCGCCACCCGCGACGGCGGGCGCGACGTGCGCATGGTCGTCGTGGTGGACGAGGACGTGGACATCACCAACATGGGCGAGGTGCTCTGGGCCATGTCCACCCGCTGGGACCCCCGGACCGACTCCGAGATCCTCGACGTGGCCGCCAGCATCCTCAACCCGCGGCTTTCGCCCCAGGACAAGCAGCGCCGGGAGCTGACCACCTCCTGCATGGTGGTGGACGCCTGCCGGCCCTACAGTTGGAAGGACGAGTTTCCGAAGATCTCGACCGTGAGCGACGAATACAAAGCCCAAGTCCGCAAGAAGTGGGCGGACCGGCTGTGACACGGACGACGGGCACCGCGCCCGTTTCACCGACAGGAGGATTTCCCATGCGACACCCATTCCGATCGGCGGCGATCCTCTCGTTGCTCCTGTGCGTGAGCTTCACGGCCACGGCAGGCGCCGACGTGGCGGAGTTCTACAAGGGCAAGACCCTGCGATTCATCCTGGGCTCGTCTCCGGGAGGAGGCTTCGACACCTACGCCCGCACCATCGCCCGCACCCTCACCAAGCACATTCCGGGCACGCCGAAGATCATTGTCCAGAACATGCCCGGCGCCGGCTTTGCCATCGCCATGAACTACCTCTACAACGTCGCCAAGCGTGACGGCTCGGTGATCGGGGCGACCAACAGCGGGCTGGTGATGAAGCAGGTGCTCGGCGAGAAGGGCATCCGGTTCGACAATGCCAAGTTCGGCTGGCTGGGCAGCGCCGGCAAGGCCACGCCCACGTGCATGGTGATGTCGCGCACCGGGGCGACCGACCTCGAGGGGATCCTGAACGCTCCGAAGCCCATCAACTTCGGATCCGCGGGCACCCTCACCCGCGACACCCCGCTGATCCTGCGGGATTTCGTGGGCGGCAAGATCAACGTCGTCAGGGGGTACAACGGCACGGCGCAGATTCGCGCGGCGGTGGGGCGCAAGGAGGTGGACGGGTACTGCTCTTCGTGGGAATCGGTGCGGATACAGGCCACGGAAATGCTCAAGGGCAAGGAAGGCGATCGGCTGATTCCCTTCCTCACCAGCGGCGACAAGGAAGAGCCGGTGCTCAAGGACCTGCCGCTGTTCGCCGATCACATCAAGAACGCCGACGAGCGCGCGGCCTACGAAGCGTGGCTGGCGCCGTACAAGCTCTTCCGCGCCTACGTGACTCCGCCCGGCATTCCCGAAGAACGGCTGAAGGCGCTGCAGACCGCGTTCAGGAACACCCTCGACGACCCGGAGTTCATAGAAGCGTCCAGGAAGATCGGCATCGAGATCTCTTATCTGTCCGGGGCCGAGATCCAGTCCCTGGTGAAACAGGTCTTCTCCATCGGGCCCGGGGCCGAAGCGCGGCTGAAGCAGTTGGTCGGGGCGAAATAGGACCGGGGGACGGGACACGAGCGGGCGCTCGAAGCTACAGGACACCGGGAGGCTCGAGGGAGAGCGTATGGAAACGCATATCGCCGAAAGCAACGGCGTGGAGGGCGTCTGGCACGAGTTGGTGGAACTGGTGAACCGGCAGTTCGAGACTCCGCCCTTCCGGCGGCTGCTGGACCTGCGATTCAACCAGGCGCGCGCCCAAGCCCTGTCCATCCAGATGAAGCACTACGTGGCCAACCGGCGTGACTGCTGGGGGTTCGTGGCCGGAGCGGCGCCGCTGAGCGTCAAGCGGCTCATCTGGGAGCACGAGGGCGAGGAACTCATGGGCGACAAGGCCGCGGGCAAGGTCGACCACATTACGCTCGCGGTGCAGGAGGGCAGGATCTTCGGCCTCTCCCCCGAGGACTACGAGCGCGTGCGCCCGCTGGACGCGGCCGTGGCGTGCTTCTACGCGTGGATCCACCTGGCGAAGGACCGCCCCTGGCGCGAGGCGGTGGCGGCGTCGGCGGTGCTGGAGATGCGCAATTCCGACGAACTGGTGCGCGACGGATCGCTGTCCTACCGCGTCGGCAAGAACCTGGAACGCGACCTGGGGATTCCGCTGAAGCGCCAGATCAACAACGCCGAGCACGTGACCGCGGACATAGAGCACGGCCAGCTCCTGCTGGCGGTGGCGCGGGAACACTGTCATACGGAGGAAGACCAACAGGCGCTCCTGCGGGGCGCACGGGAATCCCTCGTGATCGACCGCGCCTACCGGGAGCAGCTCGTCAACATGATGGAGGCGCTGGACTAGGCCGCGGGAACGCGGACCAGTACCCGACAACTTTTGACAATCCGAGTCATTCCACGGCGCGGGCTCTCGCGAGCCCCGTGCCACAGGAGACGGAGACCATGCCCGATATCGCCAAGCTCAAGAGCACGCTGAACGAGATGTGCAACCGCCAGTACGGGACCGACGAGTTCCAGGACCTGCTGACGCTGCCCTGGACCATGGAGCGGGGACGCTACTACGTGGTGCAGAACGCCATCTACACGAAGAACCGCCGGGACTGCTGGGCCTACGTCCAGGCCGCCGCGCCGCTCGACGTGAAGTCCCTGGTGTGGCAGCACGAGAGCGACGAGCTGATCAACGACCCGCGCTGCGACATGGACCATTACACGCTGACGGTCAAGCAGGGTGAGGTCATCGGCCTGACCCGGGAGGACTTCGACAACGCGGAGCTGCCGCCCATGGCCCAGGCGGCCTTCATGGCGTGGCACCTCATCGCCATCAAGGGTCCGTGGCTCGCCTCGTTCACGTCTTCCCAGATGCTCGAGCGGCGCAACAACCCCGAGATCGTCACCGACGGCGGCATGTCCTACCGCATCGGCAAGAAGTTCGAGAACGAGCTGGGCATCAGCCTCAAGCGGATGATCTCGCTCAACGTCCACTCCACCGCCGACACCGAACACTCGGACATGATGGACGGCGTCTACGACCGGCACGTGCGCACCCAGGAGGACTACGACACGGTGCTGCGCGCCGCGAAGCAGTGCATGGCCATCGACCGCGCCTACCGCGGCGGCCTGGCCTACGTCATGCAGCGCATCGAGGGTTGAGCGAGTTGGAGAGGAGTGCAACGACCATGAGCCTCGAAGACCTGAACAAGGATCTGGCCACGAAGCAGTTGGCGGGTTTCTGGGCTTCCAACATCACCGACAACGACGGCGAGGTGCTGGAGCCGCGCACCACCGTGGTCCCCTACCTGTGGAAGTGGGACGACATCTACGACGGGCTGCTGCAGGCCGGCGAACTGGTCAGCCTGGAACAATCGGAGCGGCGCACCATCCGGCTCCTGAACCCCGGCGTGCCCGGCACCACCGGCGCCACCAACACGGTGCACACCTCCATCCAGCTCGTGAAACCGGGGGAGATCGCCAAGGCCCACCGCCATACCCTCACCGCGCTGCGCTTCGTACTCAAGGGCGGCGGCGCCTTCACCACCGTGGAGGGCGAGCGCTTCACCATGCACCCCGGCGACCTGATCCTCACGCCGCAGTGGACCTGGCACGACCACTACAACGGCACCGGCGAGAACATCGTATGGCTCGACGGCCACGACGGCCCGCTGCTCAAGGCGCTGGAAGTGATGGCGGTGGAGCCCTTCAGCCAGAAGCAGCAGCCGGTGGAGGCCATGCCCAACTTCAGCCTGCACCAGTTCGGCTGGGCACGTCCGCCCGAGCAGCTCTCCGAGTTCCCCGACCCGCCCTTCCGCTATCCGTGGGAGACCACCTACGAATCGCTGAAGGCACTGGCGTCGACTCCGGGGGACGACTGCGACGGCGTGCTGCTGCGTTACGTCAACCCGCGCAACGGCGGCTTCACGCTGCGCACCATCGGCTGCGAGATCCAGATGATCCGGCCGGGCGAGACGACGCGCTCGCACCGCCACACCAGCACGACCATCTACCACGTGTTCCGCGGCAGCGGCGCCA